>JACRPR010000137.1:27635-28889 GCA_016223105.1 Chloroflexota bacterium
AAGACACATTACTGCGATCAACTCGATATTGTTGGCACCGCAAGGAGCAGTGAAGAGTGCATCCTCCAAGCCCAAGCGCTTGCGCCGAAAGTCGTTTTGATCGATCTGGATATGCCAGGGCGTGGCGGATTGTGGGCGATTCCACTTTTGCAAATCCTTTTTCCAGAGACGCGCGTGATCGCGCTGACCTTCAGCGATGATGAGGATTCGCGGTGCGCGGTTCTTGCGGCAGGCGGAACGGATTTGGTTTCCAAGTCGGCTTGGCAAACCGATTTGATCCCGGCGATCCAGCATGCTGTAAAAGTGGGCGAGATGGATTCAAGTTTTGCTTCGTGAGGCAAATATATTAATTTGCCCTACATTTCTCGCTCAATAAACTCCATTAGAAAAGGTATTGACCTGATCGAACGCATTGTCGGATTTGGCGACAACGCGTTCGTTGCATTTACGACAAAAAGGATCAAGCCCAAGTGATTTCTTTTTCGCGCAACTGGCTGTATGCTGTATTTACATTTCGCTGATCGCATCTAATTTCTCTGATACTTACGGAGTTTAACTATGAACGATAACATTGCGGAAGGACGTTGGAAACGAATGCGCGGAAGTGCGAAAGAGCAGTGGGGTAATCTCACCGGCAACAACCTTGATCGCGCTGAAGGCAAACTCGAAAAACTCGCCGGCGTCCTGCAGGAAAAATATGGCTATACGCGCGAAAAAGCCGACAAGAAAATCGAACGCCGTTTGAAGAAATACGATCAGAAATATGTCGCGCAAGCGGAACGCGCGCGGCGGATGAACAAGCGCCAGTCCATTGGCTGGTAACAAGTTCGATAAAAGGAGTAGGGAAATGGGAATACTATCTTGGATCATTGTGGGTTTGATCGCGGGCTGGCTCGCCGGTCAGGTGATGCGCGGCGGCGGCTACGGTCTCATCGGTGACATCGTTCTCGGTATCGTCGGCGGACTCGTGGGCGGTTATCTCGCCGGCGCATTGTTCGGAGTCCCGGATGCAGTGAACGGGATCAATGTTGTCAGCATTGTCGTTGCATTTGTCGGCGCAATACTTTTGATTGCGGTTAGCCGTATGTTCTTCCATCCGCGGAGCGCATAGCGTTTGAAGCGCGATTGTAGGAGATCGATTTGCAATCGGTCTCCCTAAAAATATCAAGAGACGGAGAGCCAATCTAATTATGGTTCTCCGGGAATTGGTGGGGTTAGTCGCGTAGCATAGCGCCTTGTGCGCGTACTTTTCCA
>JACRPR010000133.1 GCA_016223105.1 Chloroflexota bacterium
CTTTGGTGTGCTCCTGCTTCAACCACGGCGGTTGCTCAAAGAGCAACGCAATCGCCTGGTAAAGTGCGGGCTGATTTTCTTTCACGACCATCAAGTAGTGCCCCTGTTGATCCAAGATTGGTTGTGCCAAAGGATGCTGGGTATGGAGTGCGTCGAAGGTCGTGACCGTGTGGGTGAGGTCACGTCCTGCCAACACTTGGGCGGCGGCAGGGATTTCATTGCTTTTCGTATCCGTTGCTACTTGCGCCAGGGTGATCCCGGTCGCATGCTGAACGACACTGACCAACGTCAGCGAGACGTCGAGGGCTTGCCCGTGGAGGATCGTGCCTTCCGATGTCGTGATGCTCGCGCGGTCAGCGCGCGCACATGCCAACGGCTCGGCGAAATCAGACAAACAGGTTTCGAGCGCAACGAGATCCACCGCGCGCAATGCGCGGTAGAAGGTCGACCCACTGGGTAAACGTCCTGTGGGTGGATTCAAGGATGCGCGCAGTTCCTCCGCATGCAGTTTGACCCAGTCGGCGATAGCGTGGACGGTTTTCTGTCCGCTCGCCAAAGCCACCGCAATGAGCGTGAGTAAAAACGGCCAGGCGTAGCGCTTGCCGCGCGCGTGGCGCGGGTCGGGAACAGACTTCAAACTCTCCGCTAGTGTGGTATACTTGGGTTGGTCCATCGGGCACACTCCTCTCTCGGTTGGTTGCCAAGAGAAAGTATACTCGATGGACTACGACTTTGACAAAGCCCTATGATGCGTAGAAATTGGAAGTTGGAGATTGTTGGCAAGTTGCAACCTCTAATTTCCAACTTCCAACTTCCAACAGGGGGCTTGACAAACGGACGCACTGCGGTTAGAATTTAGCCAAGACTAAATTTTGAATTTGCTATGGAAAACAAACACGCCACTTTGACCGCCGCGATGGAAGATTACCTCAAGGCGATTTACGAATTGCAAGCCACGACCGGCACGACGACGACGACCGCGCTCGCGACCGCGCTCAATATTTCCGCCGCGTCCGCGACGAATATGATCAAGAAACTCGCCGAGCTGAAACTCGCGCGCCATTCGCCGTATCGCGGCGTCGAACTTACGACCGCCGGCGAAAAGATCGCGCTCGAAGTCGTGCGGCATCACCGGCTCATCGAACTGTTTTTGCATCAAGCGTTGGGAATTCCGTGGGACGAGGTGCATGTCGAGGCGCACAAACTCGAACACGTCTTGTCCGATAATCTCGAAAATCACATCGCGGATTTTTTGGGCGATCCGACCAAAGACCCGCACGGCGATCCGATTCCGAGCAAAGCCGGCATCATCGCCGACCGCGAACGCGAATCGCTTGCCGATGGCGCGCCGGGCGCGCGGGTAACGATTCAGCGCGTCGGCGCGCAAGACCCGGCGCGTCTGCGCTATTTGCGCGAACTCGGCATCGTTCCGCAAGCGCGCGTCAACATTGTCGCGCACGCGCCGTTCGAGGGACCAGTGCGCGTGCGAACAGAAGACGGCGCGGAGCACGCGTTGGATCGCGGACTCGCGCGGCAAATCTGGGTCGCCGAAAAATCGCGCCCGAAAACGCGCGTCCATGCGCCGCGCAAAATGATCAAAGGATCACGACAGTGATCGAATAGATCGAAATTGAGAAGATGATTGGGAAACCGCGTCAACGAATCGCTTCGCGAAACGAATAAACGAATTATACCGCGCACGGTGGCAAAATTCGTTTATGCGTTCATATGCGTTGACGCGATATTCAAATAAAATAGGAAGGAGCACGATGAATCATATTCAGCGCGCCGGACTTTCGCGGCGCGATTTTATACGCTTGGGTTTGGGGAGCGCGCTCGCCGCGAGCGCATCCGCGCTTGCCGCGTGCGCGCCGACCACGCACACGCCAACGCCGCACGCGAACGCGACACCGGAACACGGCGGCGCAATGGCGGGCTTGATGATGCCGGGATTCGACGGCGACGTGGATCACGTCGCGAACGGTTTCAACCCGACCGACCTGCTCACCGATTTTGATTATGGCAAAGTCAGCACGCTCGCGAACGGGCAAACTCTGCGCGAGTACAATGTCGTCGCCGCGATCAAAACAATCGAGGTTCTGCCGGGAATTAATTACGAAGCGTGGACGTACAACCGGCGCGTGCCCGGTCCCACGTTTCGTTGTACGGAAGGCGACCGTATTCGCATCAACTTTATCAACGGCACACAACACGCGCACACGATGCACTTTCACGGGATCCATCCCGGCAATATGGACGGTGTGTACGAGCACGTTCCGCCTGGCGGAAAATTTGTGTACGAATTTGATGCCGAGCCGTTTGGATTGCATCTGTATCACTGCCACGTCTTTCCGCTCGCGGAACATATCGCGCGCGGGTTGTACGGCGCGTTCATCATCGATCCAAAACCAGGTCGCCCCAAAGTAGATCGCGAGCTGGTGATGGTGATGACCGGCACTGATCTCGATTTCGACGGCGCGAACGATGTGTACGCAGTCAACTTTATTCCGTTTCATTATGACAAACATCCGATCCAGATCAAGGTCGGCGAATTGATTCGCGTGTACCTCGTCAATTTGCTCGAGTTCGATCAGAGCAACTCGTTTCACCTGCACGCGAATTTTTTCCACTATTACCCGACCGGCACCAGTTTGACGCCCGCCGAATTTACCGACACGATCGCGCAGATGCAAGCGCAACGCGGGATTCTTGAATTTCGTTTCAAGTTTCCCGGCAAATATATGTTCCACGCGCACAAGACGGAATTTGCGGAACTGGGTTGGACGGGAGTGTTTGAGGTGCTCGGATAGTACCATTGTCATTGCGAGCAAAGCGAAGCAATCGCTAATTCACATTGGGGATTGCTTCGCTCCGCGCGCAAGGACGGAGAGAATAAAAAATGTAAACGACAATTCAATCGCGCAAGAGCGGCACGAATATACTGCTCTTTGGCGTTCCAATAATTTTACTCGTCGCCGTGATCGCGTTGTTTCTCGCGACGAATGGCGCGGGGCTGAATGTCGCGCCCGCCGCGCCCATCGAGACGTTGCAATTCGACCGCACGATTTCGAAAGCACGTACGCGAGCGCGTACGCGATCGCGATTTTTTCCGCGAGCTCCATCGCGTTTCACACCGAAATTCCGGTCGCCGCGCTCACCGCGACCACGTCGAACGAAACGCTGATCAGTTTTTCGCTGATCGGTTTGTACGTTGGCGTGATTCCGGTTTTTCTCGGCATGTTGTGGTTGCCCGCGTTACGGCGACTCGGCGCGCGCGCGCTAATGTTTTTGATGGCGATCACCGCGGGCTTGCTCATTTATCTCGGCATTGACGCGACGAACGAAGCGCTCGAAATCGCGCGCGAGTTGGGCGGCGCGTTTCAAGGCGTCGGACTCGTCGGCATCGGCATCGTCGCGACGTTTATGCTTCTCGACGCGATCACGCGCCGGCAAGTTGGGGTCGGGCGCGGCGAAGCGGGACAACGCTTGACGCTCGCGCTGATGATCGCGATTGGAATCGGCTTGCACAATTTGGGTGAAGGGCTCGCGATTGGCGCGGCGTACAGTGTGGGCGCGGCGGCGCTCGGCACGTTTCTCGTGATCGGTTTCATCGTGCAAAACATTACCGAGGGTTTGGGGATCATCGCGCCGGTTCTGCGCGACCGTCCTTCACTGCAACAACTCGCGGGGATGGGCTTGATCGGCGGCGCGCCGGCAATCGCGGGCGCGTGGATCGGCGGCTTGGCATTTTCGCAAACACTCGCGGTCGCGTTTCTCGCGATTGGCGCGGGCGCGGTGTTCGAGGTCGCGTATGAAATCGCGAAAATGATTCACAAGGACGCGGCAAAAAATCCAATGCCGGTAACGATTTTCGCGGGCGTAACGACGGGGATGGGATTGCTGTACGTAACGGGGTTGCTAATCAAGTAGCATAGCGCCTTGTGCGCGTTTGTCGCGCACGCGTCTGTCGCGCACGCGTCTGTCGCGCACGCG
>JACRPR010000031.1:0-28067 GCA_016223105.1 Chloroflexota bacterium
CTTTGATTAAAGTTTCCAATAGTTGTGATGACATTTTCCCTCCCGGCTCGGATTATATCTCTGATTTCCGTTTGAACCAAAACCACGCGCTTGCGCGTTGTCCGCGACTCATCCCATGTTCGATGTGCGTCAACGCGAAATGTGGCGCGCACATTTCGATCACATCGTCCGGCGTGATCCCGACATTGCGAATCTGAATGAGATGCCCGCGTTCGTTCGATGCTCGTGGACTAAACGTGTAAAGCATAAACACGCCTCCAGGTCGCGTCAAGCGCGCGATGTGCGCGACGGACTGCGCGCGTCGCGCCGGATCAACGCCGTGCAAGCAACCGATGTCGAGAACAAAATCGAAAGTGTCGCTCAAAAAATCGAGACGCGAAACGTCCGCGACGTGAAAATCAATCGCGAGATTCGCGCGCTTGGCTTTGGCGCGCGCGGTCGCAATCGCGTGCGATGAAAAATCTACGCCGATAACCGCGAACCCGCGTTGCGCGAGAAAAATTGCGTTCGTCCCGGTGCCGCATCCCAGGTCGAGCGCGCGTCGTTGTGAGACTTTCAAAGTTTGGAAAGCTTCGGCAGTCTTGTCCACGAACGCAACGACTTCGGGCGGTGTGATCCCGGAATCCCAGGGCGGTTTGGCAAAACGATATTGAAACTCGAAAAAAAGTTTACGGAACATTCCCAACTCACAAATTATTGGACGCGGACCGCTTTGCGCGCGGATGAACGCGGACGAAAAATTATCCGCGTCCAAAGTTTTTCGCTTTTTGTGCAAGCATTAAGTGTCAGGTGTTATTGATCGAAATACGTGTCGGTCATTTCGCCGCGATGGACTGCCCACGCGCGGTCGAGCCAGCCGTGGCGATTGCGCCAGATCAGCGGCGGCAACGCGTCGCGCGCGAAAAAACCGGCGTCGAGCGTTTCGACCGGATGCCGGTTCAATGCGCCGCCGATCAGTTGGCAATAAAAAATGATGCTGTAAAAATGCGGTTGCAAACTCGCGCCCCATTGCGCGCCGTCGTACACGCCGATCACGCTTTGCGGCGCGACGATAAACCCGGTTTCTTCGCGCACCTCTTTCACCGCGACTTGCGCGGGCGACAAGCCGACATCGCTCCAGCCAGTCGGAATGAACCAGGGACCCTCGGATCGTTGCACGAGTAGTAATTCATCGCGCGCATTGAACACGACCGCGCCAACGCCGACTTTGGGCGTTACGTATCCCGCGATCCCCGGTTTGATTTGCGCGCGCCACTGCGCGGCAAATTCTTCCGCAAGTTTCGGATCAATCGTCGCATCGCCGTTGATTGTCGCCGCCATTTGCGCGGTAATCTCCAAAATTGCTTGATACCGTTCTTGATCGTACACACGCGGCTCGAACGCCAAACCGGTTTGCGCGATCGCGCGCAATTGTTGAAGCCAGGTCGAAAGTTGTGATGTGAGGTTGGTCAAACTTATCTCCCCATTTCCAGGGGTTGGTAGGGGCGAAGCATTTTTCGCAGTTCAGAAAAATGCTTCGCCCCTACTCCTGAAAATTATTTTTTCGCGTGTTCACCACACGGACACAATGCGCGCAAATAATCCCAGGTATAGATGCCGCTCGAATGTCCGTCCGCCCAGCGAAATTGAATCGCGTAGCCGCCGATTGGTTCGACATCGCTCACCGCGTTCAACGCGCCGACCGCGCGCAAAACCGCTTCCGGCGATTTGCCGATTTCGCCGCCGCCTTCTTTCCAGGGTTGACATTCCGCGCACGGGCACGCGCGGCGCAGATCGGTGAAATCGTACACGCTTTCGTGTGCGTCTTGCCAATTGATCTGCATCAATTTATTTTCGACGTCAAGCAAAATTTTTTGCGGTTTCATTCGCTTTCCTACCGACTGCGCGTTACGCCGATGCGCGCGCATTGCGCGCGCACCGGGCAGAGCGAACATTTCGGTGAAGTGGGGTGACAGATATTTTGTCCGAGCGCGACCAGGAGATCGTTGATCGCGATCCAGTACTCGCCGGGTAGTTTTGCGCGCAGTGCCATTTCGGTTTGCTCCGGCATATTCGTTTTGACATAGCCCCACCGATTCGTGATGCGATGAACGTGCGTGTCCACGCAAATCCCCGGCTTGCCGAATCCTTGCGTGATCACCAGGTTCGCGGTTTTTCTACCGACGCCTGGCAGAGCGATCAGCGCGTGCATTTCGTCGGGCACTGTGCCATTGTGTTGTCGGATCAATTCCTGGCAGGTGAGCAAAATGTTGCGCGCTTTGGCGCGATAAAAGCCGACCGGATAAATCGCTTTTTCGATTTCGCTTTGTTTGAGTTTTAACATCGCGCGCGGCGTGGTGGCGCGCGCGAATAATTTTTTCGACGCTTCGGCGGTGACCGCGTCTTTGGTGCGTAAACTCAACATCGTCGAAATGAGGACGCGGAAAGGATCGCGCGCGCGTTGCGCTAAATCGGTAACATACGGCAACGTCCAAGCGCGCGCCGCATCGCGCAAGGTCGCGACAACACTGTGGATGTCTCGATCGTTCAAAGTTCAGATTCCTCCATACGCCCGCGCGCAATTTTTTCCCAAATGTCCCAACTCCCTTCGATCATATCCAGCAAGCGCACGCCGACGTGAAACGCGCCGTTCGCGATACTGCGCGAATGGACGACACTGCCTTTGACGAGCACCGTGTGAAACGGTCCCATAATCCACAAAATCATACTGCCGTCAAGATCAACCCCGCGCGGCATTTCAACGAGCGCGCCGCGCCCACTGATATTGACCGTGTGCGCGGGACCGGCATCCACTTTTTCGCCGTGCGCGTTGAAACTCTCGAACGCGATATGATAGATTGCCTCGCGGCGCGGCGATTCGCGCCGTTCGATTGGATTCATTTTTATTTCGCTCCATCCAGGTGCGCGCGTTGTCATTTCGAGCGAAGCACGAAATGACAGCGCGGGGATTACAGCGCTAGACATTCGCGCAGTTGCGCGGTGGTGATGTTGCCGCCACTGCACACGAGCGCGATTTTTTTGCCGCGCAGACGTTCCGCGATTTTCAACGCGCCCGCGAGCGGCGCGGCACCCGCGCCCTCCGCGAGCGTGTGCGCTTTTTCGAGCAAGAGCACAATCGCCCGGCGAATTTCGTCATCGCGCACAAGAATAAAATCATCGAGCATGTCCCACAAAATTTTTTGCGGCAGTGCGAACGCGGTGCGCGTCGCGAGTCCTTCCGCGAATGTTTCCGTTTGATCCGCGAGCAACGCGCGCGCGCGCCACGATTTGTATGCCGCCGGCGCGCGTTCCGACTGCACCCCGATCACTTGAATCCTGGGATTGATCGTTTTTGCCGCGAGGCACGCGCCTGCCGCGCCGCTTCCGCCGCCGACCGGCGTGATGATGATGTCAATGTCCGGCGCGTCTTGAATTATTTCGAGCGCGATCGTCGCGACCCCGGCGATGAGATGCGGTTCGTCGCCGCTGTGAATGTAGCGCAAGCCACGTTCACGCGCGAGCGATTCGCACTCTTCGCGCGCCGCGTCAAAATCCGCGCCGAAAAATAAAACAGTCGCGCCCAGGTTTTGCATCGCCGCGACTTTGAGCGGATTCGCGCGCTCGGGCGCGACAATCGTCGCGCGCACACCGAATTCGCGCGCGGCATACGCGACCGATTGACCGTGATTGCCGGTCGACGCGGCAATCACGCCGCGCGCACGTTCAGCATCGGACATTTGCGCGAGCAGGTTGATCCCGCCGCGCACCTTGAACGCGCCGACCGGTTGATGGTTCTCGTGTTTGATGTGCACGCGCGCGTCGAGCAATTGATCGAGCGCGGGATAGTGATGCAAGGGCGGGCGCGGCAAGTAGCGCGCGATGATCTGTTGCGCGCGGAGAATATCGGTGAAACGTGGAATTGGCATAGCGGCATTATAGCATACGCGCGGCGCGCCTACAATAGGATTCACCGGCGATGTAGCGCGGGCGGCTCGCCCGCCGCGATGATGCGGGCGAGCCGCCCGCGCGACGGCGATGTGTTATAATGGCGCGCGAAAGGAAGGTGCGAATGATCAAGCGTTTGCAATTTGCGCGCGCTGGGCTTGTGGCGATTGTGTTGATTTTGCTCGCGTGTTCACCGCAAGCAATTGCGCGCGAGGTGCTCGGTACGAGTGAAACCGTGACGCCAACCGCGCGCGCCACCGGCGTTGCACGCGCGATCACGGAAACTGTGACCAGCGCGCCGAGCGCGACGCGAATCATTGCCGGGACGGACACGCCCACACCCGGCGCAACCGCGACCAGCGGTGCGACGCCAACGCGCCCGCCCGCGTTGCAACTTCGCACCGATTTGCCCGCGCTCGCCTTGAGCGATTTTCCGCGCCCCGCGAATGATAACGGTCGCTGTTTTCATTTCTTGACGCGCGGATATTACTCGCCGCGCGATTTCGAAATTCAGATCGCGCGTTTGAAAGGATTGCAAGCGCGCTGGGTGCTCGCGCTCTACGCGGACGAAAATCAATTGCGCCTCGCCGCGCGCGAGTTCAAAGCCGCGGGCATCGTCCCGGTCTGGCGCAAGACTCTGCGCGCGCATCAACGTTATTCCGGCTGGGGACGCGACATTGCGATTCTGAATGAGATTGGACTACCGCCGTATTTTCAACTTTACAACGAGCCGGAAGTTGAAGAAGAGTGGGATGGCAACGCGATTAATCGCGAACAATGGATCGCGAATTTCGTGCAAGCCGCGCGCGATGTGTACAACGCGGGCGGCTATCCCGGCTTGCAAGTGCTCGATGACGAGTGGCTACTGGCGGTGATTCAAGAGATCAAAGCGCGGCAGGGCGAGCGAATGTTCGGGCGGATGTTTTTCGTGCCGCATCCGTACGGCGCAAATCATCCGCCGAGTTGGAGCGAAGATGAAATCGGCGTCCTGGGATTTCGATTTGCCGCGCGCGTGTTGCAAACCGAAATCGGATTCGTGCCGCCGTTCATCGCGGGCGAAGGCGGCTGGAAATTTCATGCCGACGAGGACAAGCGCTATCCGGTGATTGACGATCCGGTGCACGCGAAATATCACGTCGAGTTGTTCAATTGGTTTCTCACCGGCAAATTATCGGATGGCGCGGCACTGCCGGATTACTTGTTCGCGTTTTGTCCCTGGCTTCTCGCGGGCGAAACCGAGTCGGCGGCGTGGTACGATTCGTTCGAGGGCAATCGCTAATTGACGATTGCGAAAGTGAAAAAATTACCGCCCGCCGCGACGCGCAAATTTTCCTGGGATAAAAAGTAGAGAGTGAGAGAGTGAGAGATTGGTCGCGGCGCGCGTTGTAAAATTGTCCCACGGATCCAAAGGAACACGGATATTTTCATTGATCCGTGTTCTTTTGCCTCTGTGGGAAAAAATTCCATTGGCTATTTTTGCGCGCGCGATTTCGGCGCGCGTTTGGATTTACCGTTCGATTTCCAATACGCATCAAGCATCGGCTCAAGCACGCTGATCATCCGCGCGAGTTTATGCGCGAGTGCGTCCACCAAATCGGCGTCGAGCGTTTCGTACGGCACGACCTCGTGCACGCGACTCCACGCGGTCGTCCATTGTTCGATTTCGATCCGCGCACCCAGTTCGGCAAAAATTTCAATCCCGTGCGCGTGAAAAAATACCAAGAGCGCGTCGTTCGTCGCCTTGTCCGCTTCGCAGTGCAGTCCGATTTCGATCAAATGTTCTTTGCCGCGTACCCACACTTCGTAATGAATTTTCGGGCGTGCATAAAAAATTTTTACGAGTGTAAAAAACGCGCGCGCTTTGAAATTTTGCCGCGCGCGCGGCAATTGCGCGCGTGTTTTTTCGACCAGAGAAACCTGGAATTGTTGAATTCGCATTTTGATAAAATCTTAATCCTGACTCATATCCTATTGAAAAGTTGGGGCGCGCGCATTATGATCAAGCCAGCATAAATAACCACCGATAATGGCAAACTCGCCGAAAGCCGCCGAAGTGGACGAGAGAACTCTAGCCGAGGTCTGTCTGTCCATTTTCGCTTGGACGGAACAGACCTTTTGTTCTGAATAGACCCAAGTCTCAGCTACGCCCATCGTTTTCTTGCGTCTCCCAAAAAACTATTGTATATTGGACTTGAGGTAGAGGAGGGTTCTCATGAAACACTTGCTGTTCGGTGTTGGCTTGGTGCTTGCATTGATGTTGATGTTCGGCAATCCGCAAGTTGTTTCCGCGCAAAGCCCGGCATCGTGCGTCTTCGTCAAGGAAACGAGCCACAACATCCACGGCGCGTTTCTAGTCTTTTACGATTCCCACAACGGACCTGTTGATTTTGGACCACCGCTCAGCGAAGCGTTCATCGAAAACGGCACGCTCGTGCAGTACTTTACCTTCGCGCGCTTGGAATTTATTCCGACGAATCCGGAACCTTATCGCGTGACGTTGGGCTTGCTGGGGATGACCTACGGAATTACCGATCCGCCGGTGCAATCGATCGTGATTCCGCATCCGAACGATCTCAATTTCAAATATTTTCCGGAAACTGGTTTGATTATTGGATTCGCGATCAAAGATTATTGGCTGGCGCACGGCGGAATGGAGATCGTCGGTTATCCAGTCTCGCAATTGCGGTATGAGAATGGGATGTTCGTGCAGTACTTTCAACGCGCGCGTCTCGAATGGAATCCGGCGGACAACGGTCCCAATAAAGTCCGTAAGAGTCCGATCGGGCAAATCGTGTTGGATAAAAAATATGCGGCAGATCAGATCTGGCGCGCGCCGGCGGTGAAGGATTGGTGTCCCGATCCGATTGGCGCACGCCTGCTCCAAACCGCGACGCCGATTCTGCGTATGCCAACGCCGGTACCGCCGACGACGGAGATGGCGATGCATGTTCAATTGCATTTTCCTGCCACCCCGACGCGTGGACCACAATATGTCGAGGTGTTCGTGGATGATCGCGGGACCAAAAGCCCGCTCAAGGGCGTCGCGTTGTACGCCGCGATTCAATCGGTGCGCGGCACACGGCACATTCCTTTGCTCGCGACGGATGAGCGCGGAAAAACGTCCTTCAGTTTTGATCTCGGCAATCAACCCGCCGGTTCGCTAACGACGGTTACGGTGTACGCGTTCCTGGGTTCGCTCACCACGACCGCAAGCGAATCGTTCTCGCATCAATGACGTGTTACTAAAATGCAAAGCGCGGCGTTGAGTTACGCCGCGCTTTTTTTTGATCGAGCGCGATTATTTTTCCGCTTGCTCCGGTTGATCTTCTTCCCAGCCGATAATCCATACGCACAAGCCCGCAAGCAAAATCGTCGCGACCACGAGCGCGGCGAGTTGTGTCGGCAGTAAGCCGACATCTTTGGCGGACCACAGCAGAATGATCACCATCCCAATTGCGAGCGCGACCCACGCGCTAATTTTGGGATGGCGCGCGGCGAATTGTTTTAGAGTTGTCATTCCGATTCCTTTTCCCCGTCATTCTGAGCGAAGCAGGGTGACATTTCTGACGCGCTAGACCGGCTTGGTGATCATCTCGTCGCGCAATTGTTTGACGAAAATTTGATCGCCGGGTTGTACGCGTTCCTGCACGACCGGTTGCCACAAACGATGGAGCGCATTGATGTCGCGCAGAGCATAGCCGCCGCCGCGCGCTTGCGCGATCACGAACGCGAGCGCGGGCGTTTCGACGATGACCAAACTCACCTCGCACAACAACGCGCGCGCGTCCTCCTCGATCAACGCGAATAATTTTGGCAACGCGTGCGTCGCGGCGGATTCCGATTCCGCCCACACTTCGCGCATCATCGCGACCAGGTTCTCCGCTTCCCACGCCGCCAACGCGATCACGCGACCATCCGCGACCGCGATGCGATAACCGCGTTCGCCCAAGCGTTTCAACACTTGCTCGTGCGAGAGCGGCTCGGCGCGTTGTTCGCGTTTCGCGAGCGCGATGCCCAACGTGGCGAGATCGCTCCGGCGCGCGCGGCGCACTTCCGGATCGGAAGTAATCGCGGGCACCGGTTCTTCTTTGATCACCGGCGCGACCGGGATCACAACCGGCGGTGGTGGTGGCGGCGGTGGCGGCGCGATGACCGGCTTTGCTTCTATCACCGGCGGTTGCGGTTGTGTGTGTGCGATGCCAAAGAGCCACTCGCTTTTATCGCGCGCCGTGTCCGGTTGGATCGCTTGCCACGCGCGTTCGATTTGCGCGCGCGTGGATTTCTCATCGCCGCTGTTGTCAATCACCACCGTCGCGAGTTTTAATTTCGCGTCGAGCGATCCTTGCGCGGCGAGGCGCGCGCGCGCGTCGTCCGGCGACATTTGCCGATCACGCGTAACGCGTTCAACTTGAATCTCCGGCGCGCATTGCACAACCCAAAGCGCGTCGCACCACTCCTGCATTCCGGCTTCAATCAACTTGATCGCTTCGACGACGACGACCGACGTTTCAGTTTCGCGCAACCATTCTTTCGTCAGCGCGCCAACGGCGGGATGCGTGATCGCTTCGAGTTTCGCAAGCGCGTCCGCATCGGCAAAAACGCGCGCGCCGAGTTTCGCGCGATCAACTTTTCCGCTGAACGTGAGAATGTCCAAGCCGAATGTTTTGACGAGCGCGAACCAGGTCGCAGTGCCGCGGCGCATCGCGAGATGCGCGAGCGCGTCCACGTCCAAGCCGCTCGCGCCAAGTTTTTCCAACATTCGGCGCACGGTGCTTTTGCCGCTTCCCAGGTTGCCGGTGAGTCCGATGAGATAAAAATTTTTCATAAGTGGGGCGGGCTTTCTAGCCCGCTGGATGCGGCGACCTGAAAAGGTCGCCCCACAGATTATTTCGCGTCAATCACATACCCGAGTGGAACGATCTCAAACCAGGTGTTGCCGGGCTTGAGCGAATATTTATTTCCGGATGTATCGGTAAATTCAAAAAATTCTTGTTCGTTCGCGCGTTGCCACTTGCCGCGATACGCGACGCCGTCGCGGAAAAATTGCGCGTCGCCGGAACCGGTGAGATTGCTGTACACCGAAACGGCCTTGTTCGAATCTTCAATGATCGAAGTTTTTTCGTGGCGCGCCCACAACACGACAACATTCGTCGCGCGCACTTGGGCGCGTTGCTCCGCGCCTTGAATAATGCAATCCGCGCCATTGCCCCATTTCGCGGTAACCGGTTTATTCACTTCCAAATGCGGCGCGCCGCCGGTGAATCGCAAATACGTTCCGCTCGCCGCATCGTAGCGCCACTCGAGCGCGCTCCACGAGGGCCACGGCGCGCGAGTGAGCGCGATCGATGAAACGGGCTGGCTTCCGCCCGGTTTATCGCCGAATGTAAATCCGTACAACGGCACCGCTTTTTCCCAACCCTTTTGCGCGAGCCATTCGCGAATGCGCGCGCCGGTCGTGTAGAGGCGTCCTTGATAGCCGTGCGTTTTATCGTAGCAATACGCCGGCTGATTATAGTATTCATCGAGATTGATCATCGGGCTTTGCGAAAAGAGCCAGCGCGTGCCATTGCTTCCGCCGGAAAAAACCAGCGCGCCGTCCAACATCGGAACGATTTGAAAATTGATGATGCGTCCACTGCGAATCGGTCCGATCAGCGGCGGCGTGTTCGTGAGATAGACCGCGCTGTAACGCGTATGCGCGTATTGCGTGCCGATGATATCAATCAATTCTTCAAAAACCAGGTCTGCCGCGTTCAGCCCGGCGTGCCACGCGCTCGTGCGGACGATTTGATCGTTGCCGATGCGCGCGACCAGCGGACGTTTTTGCAACGCGGCGGGATCGACCGCGAGACCGGTGAGTGGATTGAGATTATTCGGGCGCGCGGGAATCGCTTTGGGCGGAAAGTTTCCGAACTTGGGCAAGAGCGGATCGTTGATGTTTGAATTCGAAAACGGTTGAACGGGTTGCGCGGCTTGCGGTGTGCCCGCGCGCGCGGATAAAGTTGGCGCGGGGGAGTTGGTTGGAACCGGCGTGTACGTTGGTGCTTCGGTTGGTTCAATCGGCGCGCCGGTCGGTTCGACGGCGACGCGCGTCGCGCGCACGCGCGGGGTGGGAGTTGCGTCGGCGGCTTCGCACGCGACCAACGCAAGCGCGGCGAACATCAGCAACGCGATAAACATTGGACGGACTTGCATTTCTTTCTTACCTCTGGTTCAAAGTGCGCCCATTATAGTCGAAAACGCGGGATTGACAAACCAATCGCATTTGCGATTTTCGATTGCTGATCTCCGATACCCGGACTCGACGCTTTAGCGGGCGCTCATCCGCGAAAAACCGCGTAAACGCGCGACTCCAAAAACGGAGTCACAAGTCAATCGAAAATCGAAAAGCAGAAATCAAAAATCCGGTTTGACCTGCGCGTTGACCTCTGCTAAGATGCGCGGCGATGAATTTTCTTTCGCGATGGTTGTGGCTCGCGGTGTGGATCGGCTTGGCGATTTATCTCGCGTTCGCGTTGTGGCTCGGTTTCGCCGGGCTCGCGTATCCGTACCAACTCGATTACGGCGAAGGGATCGTGCTGTGGTTCGCGCAAGAACTCGCGCGCGGGCACGCGATTTACAAACCGCTCACCGAGTTTCCGTACGCGTCGAGCAACTATCCGCCGGTCGCGCTGATGCTCGCCGCGATGCTGATGCCGATTTTTGGCGATGGGTACGGCGCGGGGCGCTTGTTGAATTTCGCGTCCGCGCTCATCGTCGCCGCGTTGATCTTTCGCATCGTTCGAGTTGAAACGCGAATGTCATTGCGAATGTCATTGCGAGCGGTTTTTGCGAAGCAATCCCCAACTTGGTCAACCCCGGCAATTCTCGCCGCGATCTTTTTCCTCGCGTCGCCGTACATCTATCACTGGGTTTCTCTTTTTCGCGTTGACCTCATCGGACTTGCTTTCGCGTTCACCGCGATTTATTTCGCGTGGAAACGCGAGCAGAATCCAATTACGAACGCTTCGCGCGAATTGCGAATTGCGAATTACGAATTACGAATTGCGAATTACTACTTACCAATTACTATTTTCTCCCTTCTCGCGCTCTACACCAAACACACGCTCTTGTCCGCGCCGCTCGCGATTTTTATCGCGCTATTTCGGCGCGATAAAGGTGCCGCGATCAAATTCGCGCTCGCGCTCGGCGCGTCGGGCGGCGCGATCTATCTCGCGCTCGATGTGTGGACGCGCGGCGGATTCAGCGCGGGCTTGATCGAGTCGAACGCGACCGTGTTTTTGTTCGAGCAACTGGTCGCGCTCTTGAAAAATTTCGTAACAACATTCCCGGTTTTGATTTTGCTCGCGGGCTGGGCGTGGTTCGCGCGTATCCGCGCCCGGCGCATTGGCGTTTTGGAATGGTACGCGCTCAGCGCCTTCGCCGCGCTCGCACTGTCCGGTCGCGTCGGCGCGTGGGAAAACTATTTCTTTGAAGCCATCGCGATCACCTGCGTTTATTTTGGAATTCAAATTTCAAATTTCAAATTACGAATTGCGAATCGCGAATTACGAATTACGATTTTACTCCTCATCCAACTCGCGCTCTTCCACCATGACCCGCGCATCGCCGCCGATCTGATCGCGCGCGATGCGCCGGCAAATCGCGCGCTCGCCGCCTTGCTCGCGCGCACAAACGGCAACATCATTTCCGTCTGCGTTGGATCGCGATTACGCGCGCGTTCAATCGTTTGGCAAGTACGATGTGTACGCGCCCGCGCCGCCGCTCAATGTGCAAGCCGCGAATTTTGGCGATGCGATTGCATTGGTCGGGTGGCGCGCGCAACCGGAAATGTTAAAGCCGGGAAATCTGGAGATCACAATCGTGTGGCAGGCGCGGCGCGAATTGAATCGGCGGTACACCGCGTTCGCGCACCTCGAACGCGCGGGCGGCGGCAAGGTTACACAAGACGACCACGAGCCATTGCGCGGCATTTATCCGACGACGCGTTGGGCGGCAAACGAATTTGTGCGCGATGTATTCACGCTCGACGTTCCGCCGGATTTATCGCCCGGCAAATATATTATGCGCGTCGGCTGGTACGACAGCGACACCGGGGATCGGCTCGCGGTGCCAGCCAGCGCGGACGACGCGTTCGATCTGATCGTGTTTGAGGTGCATCCGTAGTTTTTAAAAAATTCCATCGAGAGGAATCCTCCAATGCTCATAGTCGAACCCGCGTTCACGCTTCTGTATCCCCAATCCAAAAGCGAAGCGGTCGAGCCGTTGCGCCGCGTCGAGTTGGCGGGACGTGTCTGTTACAAATCCGATGATCGCGTAACGGACGATAGTTATCTGCGTTTTATTCAAATGCTGATGCAGGATTGGTTCGCGCCAATGATCCCAACAATCGCCGCACCCCAAAAAACCAGGACGATTGATCCGCTTGAGCTCGGCTGGCTGGCAATTGCGATCCTTGTTTTGGCTTTGCAACAAGGTTTGAAAATGGGCATCGTCGAATATCGTTTGCTCGTGTTTGAAAAATGACGCGGACGATCACACTGCTCGCGAGCGGCACGCGCGGCGATGTGCAACCGTACCTCGCGCTCGGCGTCGGTTTGCGCGATGCCGGGTTTGACGTTCGCATCGCGACGCACGAAAATTTCGCGGCGATGATCGCGCCAACGCGATTAGCGTTCGCGCGCCTCGACGACAATCCGAGCGATTTATTCGCGCGACCTGGCGGCGAGTACGCTTTGCGTTTCGATTGGCGGCACTCGCTTCACAATCTGCGCGCGACGTTCGAGTACTGGCGCGCGGCGCGTCCCGCGTTCGCGCGCCTCGTCATCAGCGCGGCGCGCGCCGCGCACGGATCAAACGCGCTCATCATCGGCTTGCCGACGTGGTGGGGCGCGCACATCGCGCAAGCACTGCACATTCCGTTCGCGCGCTGTCTGCTTCAACCGATCACACCCACGCGCGATTTTCCCAGCCCGCTTTTGCCAACCACATTTTCACTCGGCGCGACGTACAATCGTTTGACGCATCGCATCGTCGCGCAAACGATGCGGCTCGCGTGGCGCGACGCGATCAATCAATTGCATCCTTCGACTCCGCTTCCTTCGACTTTCGCTCAGGACTCTGCTCAGGATGCAATGACATTGTACGGATTCAGTTCGCACGTCGTTCCGCGCCCGCGCGATTGGTTGTCCGAGCAAATCACTGGCTATTGGTTTTTGCAAACGCGCGATTCGATCAATCCCGCGTTGGAAAAATTTTTGGATGCAGGCGCTCCGCCGGTGTACATCGGTTTTGGCAGTATCGGCGTGCGCGATCCAGATCGCACGCGCGACATTATTCTGCGCGCGCTCGCGGACACCGGCTTGCGCGCAGTGATCGCGGTCGCGCATAATTTTGCGAACACGCGCTTGCCCGCGAATGTTTTTCCGATTGATGACGCGCCGCACGCGTCATTGTTTCCGCGGATGCGCGCGGTCGTGCATCACGGCGGCGCAGGCACGACCGGTGCAGGATTGCGCGCGGGCGCGCCGATGATCATCATTCCGCTCGCGGTGGATCAATTTTTCTGGGGCAAGCGCGTCGCCGATCTCGGCGTCGGCACGCGACCGATTCCACAAAACGCGTTGACGCGCGATGCGCTGATCCACGCGCTCGAATGTGCGACACGCGATTCGGAAATACGAACGCGCGCAAAAATTCTCGCGGAGAAAATTGCGAACGAGGACGGCGTCGCGCGCGCGGTTGAATTTATTCGCGCGCTGGTCTAGCGCGCAAACCCAGGTACGCGAACATCCACGCGATCAGCGCGAACGCACTGCCGATCCAGTACGGCGCGGCGACATCAATCCGTTCGAACGCGAGCCCCGCGATGATCGGGCCAAAAATCAGCGCGAGATTCAACACGACTTGCGTGCCGCCCATCAACCGTCCTTGCTCGCCGGACGAAACCCGTTGCGAGATCAATCCCGTGATCGAGGGAATGCTCATCCCGCTCCCCAACGCGCCGAGCGCGACAATCGGATACATCAGCCAATCGTCGCGCGCAATTGCAACGGCGGCGAGTGAAAGCATCATCAACCCAAGTCCGCCCAACGCGAGACGGCGTTCGCCGACGCGCGATTGGATCCAGCCGTACACAATTCCTTGCACGCACACCGCGCACACGCCGACAAACGCGAAAAAAATTCCGATCCGCGTGGCGTCCCAATTGAAACGCGCTTGACTGAACAACGGAAAATTGGTCTGCAGACCGGCGAACGCGAGATTCAGTGTGAACGTCGCGAGCAAAAGCAATCGGATGGATGCGATGCGAAAGACTGCGATCAGTTGCGCGATCCAATTGAGCGCGCGCCAGGTTTGCAACCGATTTCGTTTTTCCGGCGGCAGTGATTCCGGCAAAACGAAAAATCCAAACGCGACATTCGAGAGCGTGAGCGCGCACGCGAAAAATGCCGGAACGCTCAAACCATACGCGCTCAACACTCCGCCGATTGCCGGACCTGCCATCAACCCCAATCCAAACGCCGCGCCGACCAAGCCCATTCCGCGCGCGCGCTTTTCGTTCGGCGTTACATCCGCGATGTACGCGTACGCGGTGCTAAGATTTCCGCCGGTGATGCCGTCGAGCATAATCGCGAAAAAAATCCACGCGAGCGAATTTGCCAAGCCGAGGATCAGATACGCGATCGCGGTGCCGAGCAAACAGATCAACAAGATCGGACGCCGCCCAAAACGATCCGACAACGCGCCGAGAATCGGTCCCGCGATCAATTGCATCAACGCGTAAAGCGAACCGAGCGCGCCCGCGACAAGCGCGCCCGCGTCCTGGCGTTGCGCGATCAAGGGCAACAGTGGAATGACCATGCCATAGCCCATCAAATCAATGAACACGGTGATAAAAATAAACGTGAGCGGCGAGCGGTTCGACATCGCGCGCATCATACCACAAATTTTTTATGCGTGGGGCATTGAAATCGCCGGGAGTTTCAACTATAATCCTGCCACTTGTGGCTATGTTAAACGCGATTGACACATTGACGCGCATCAACCTGGACGATATGCTCGACAATTTTGGTTTGCGCGATCTCAAACGCGGGCGCGGCGTGGTCGAAAAAATTTTTTGGTCGCCCGCGCAATTGCTCGCGCGCCAGGTGATGCGTTTCGATCAGCGCATCGGCGAAATCGGATTAGCGCGCGCCGCGCGCGAATTATTGTTTCAGTACGTGGATCATCTCGACGTGATCGGCGCGGAGAATGTGCCGCCGCGCGGCGGCGTTATCCTCGCCGCGAATCATCCTGGGATGACCGACACGATTGCGTGTTTCTCCGGCGCGCCGCGCGATGTGCACCCGGTTTCGATTGATCGTCCGTTCGTCCGCGTCCTGCCAAACATTGCGGCGCGATCATTTTGGGTTTCGGAAAATCCGAACGAACGCTTGACCGTCGTGCGCCAGGTTGCGCGATTTTTACAGAATGGCGGCGCGGTGTTGCTTTGTCCGGCGGGCCAGATCGAACCCGACCCGGCGGTAATGCCCGGCGCGATTGAATCGCTCGCGACCTGGTCGGAGAGCTTGGGCTTGTTCGTGCGTCTCGCGCCGGACAGCGTGATCGTCCCGACTGTGATCAGCGGCGTGATTTACGCACCCGCGTTGCATCATCCGCTCACGCGCATCCGCAAATCGAAAAAAGATCGCGCGCGCATCGCGGCAACGCTCCAAGCCGCGCTTCACGCGACGGGTTGGATCAAACGTAAGATGAATGTGAAAATCGAATTTGGCGCGCCGCGCCGCGCGCGCGATTTGATCGCGCGCGGCGACGCAAGCGCGATTACGCGCGCGATCACGGACGATGTGAAACAGATCATCGCGCGGCACGCGCGTTGATCGTTTCCGGACTCGACGCTTTAGCGGGTTGTTGCTCCAAGCGCGCAACCGCGTAAACGCGCGACTCCAACAGAGATCAAATCTGTAAACGATGTCGGAAACGTATCATATTCAAATCTTTTTTTCACCCAGGAGGTTTCGAATGACTAGCGTTCGTATCGGCGGACTGGAAATCGGTGTGATTATTTTAACGCTCGCCACCGCGCTCATTCATCTCACGCTCAATTTTCCCGACGTGATGTTCATCCTCAATGGGCTGGGCTACCTTTCATTGTTAGCCGCGCTGTTTTTGCGCGTGCCTATTCCGATGCTCGCCCAGAAGCGCGCGCTGATTCGTTGGGCGTTCATCGCGTTCACCGCGATCACGATTCTCGGTTGGCTCGCGATTGGCGACAAGACGTTGCCAAACGGAATGGTGGGTTACATCACCAAAGCCATCGAAATTATTTTGATCGCGTTATTGTTCATCGAGGCGCGGAAAAAATAAAGCCCGGAATTTTTTCCCACGGATACAAACGAACACGGGAATTTTTTATTCATCCGTGTTCTCTTGAATCCGTGGGAAGATCACCGCACGATGTGGAAACCCGATGAGCGAATATCACATCACCCAAATGGCGTCCGCGCGCATCCCGACGCGTTTCGGCGAATTTCAATTACGGCTGTACAAAAATAACCAGGACGCGAAAGAACATCTCGCGCTCGTGTTGGGCGACGTGGTGGATCGCGCCAACGTCTTGACGCGGATTCATTCCGAATGTTTCACCGGCGATGTCCTGGGATCGTTGCGTTGCGATTGCGGCGAACAACTCGATCACGCGTTGGAACAAATCGCGGCGGAAGGCGCGGGTGTCCTGCTCTATTTGCGCCAAGAAGGACGCGGTATCGGCTTGCTCGATAAATTGCGCGCGTACAATTTGCAAGACGAAGGGTACGACACGGTGGACGCGAATCTCGCGCTCGGTCATCGCGCGGACGAACGCGATTACACGCCTGCGGTCGCGATTCTACGCGACCTGGGAATCCGCTCGGTGCGGTTGATGACGAACAATCCGACCAAGTTGGAAGCACTGCGCGAGTTGAATGTGCCGGTCGTCGCGCGCGTGCCATTGCCCGCGACGGTGCACGCGCAAAATAAAAATTATCTCGACACCAAAGCGCGGCGGATGCGCCACCTGATCGATCTGCCCGCGCTCGTTTCGTCCGGCAATGGCAAGCATTGATCCGCGACCATTCGTCACACTGACGTACGCGCAATCGCTCGATGGTTCGATTGCCGCGCGACCTGGCGCGTCGCTCGTGTTGAGTTGCGCCGAATCGAAGCGCTTTACGCATCAACTCCGCGCGCAGAATGATGCGATCCTGGTTGGCATCGGCACCGTGCTTGCGGATGATCCGCAATTGAACGTGCGTCTCGCGCCGGGAGCGAACCCGCGTCCGCTTATTCTCGATAGCGATTTGCGTTGTCCGATAAACGCGCGCTGTGTAGACGCGGGGCGCGGCACGATCATCGTTGCGCGCGCATCCGCGCCGATGGCGAATCAACGCGCGTTGGAAAATGTCGGCGCGCAAATTCTGCGTGTGCCCGCGACGGACGATGGAATTGATTTACGCGCGATGCTTGAGCAACTCGCGCGCGCGCAAATTAAAACGTTGATGGTCGAAGGCGGCGCGCGCGTGATCACGAATTTCTTGCGCGCGCGATTCGTTGATCGCATCGTCATCACGCTTGCGCCAGTTTTGATCGGTGGCATCCGCGGCGTCAACGCGTTGCTCGCGGACGCGGATCGTTTTCCGCGTTTGCGTCGCGCAGAAATGCGTCAACTCGGCGAAGATTGGATCGTGTCCGGCGAAATCGAGTGGATTTGATTGGACACGGATTAACACAGATGAACACAGATAATTCAAAAAAATCAGTGTGAATTAGTGTCCCATAAAATTACAATGCAACGTCAATGCGTTTGGTTTGAAAAGCCGTTTCACGTTTCCGTACGCGCCGAAGCAATCCCAGACCTCGCGCCTGACCAGGTTTTGGTACAGACGATTGTTTCCGCGATCAGCGCGGGAACCGAATTGCTTTTTTATCGCGGTCAAGTTCCCGGCGATTTGCCGGTGGATTCATCCATCGCCGCACTGAATGGCGCGATGCGTTATCCATTGCAGTACGGTTACGCGTGCGTGGGGCGCGTCGTCGCGTGCGGCGCGCAAATTCAAGACGAGTGGCGCGACCGACTCGTCTTTTCATTTCAACCGCATGCGTCGCATTTTATCGCGCGCGTTGACGAACTGATTTCGATCCCAGATCGGATCGCGCCAGAGCAAGCCGCGTTTTTGCCGAACCTGGAAACCGCGGTGAATTTGTTGATGGATGGCGCGCCGATCATCGGCGAGCAAGTGATCGTGATTGGGCAAGGCATTGTCGGTTTGCTTACGACCGCGCTTCTCGCGCAAATGCCGCTCGCGCGCGTGCTCACGTTTGATGCGTTCGCACTGCGCCGCGAAAAATCGCGCGCGCTGGGCGCGACCGATTCGTTCGATCCCAACGATGCGGATGCCATCGCGCAAGCGCGCGACGCGGATCTCACGTACGAATTGTCCGGCAATCCCGACGCGTTGAATCACGCACTCGCGCTCACCGGGTTCGAGGGGCGCATCGTGATCGGATCGTGGTACGGACAAAAACGCGCACCGATTGATTTCGGCGGTGCGTTTCATCGCAGTCGCATTCGCATTATCAGTAGCCAGGTCAGCACTATCGCATCATCGTTCGCCGCGCGCTGGAACAAGGTACGACGACTCGATGTCGCGCGCGCTCTGCTCGCGCGCGTGTCATTCGATCATCTCATCACGCATCGTTTTCAAATTGAGGATGCCGCGCGTGCGTACGCCTTGTTGGATCAACAACCCGGACACACGTTGCAAGTTTTGTTGACGTACGATCCGTAGGACAAATTTCTAAATTGTCCAACATTTTCAGGAGAGCCAATGTACACCACCGCAGTTAAACGCGATTTCGTCGCGCAACATTTTTTAATCGGCGGCGATTGGGGCGCGGAAAATCAAAAACACGCGCATCACTACCAGGTCGAAGTTCAATTGAGCGGTGCGACGCTCGATCAACACGGCTATCTCGTTGACATCGTGGACATTACGCGCGCGCTCGACGAACTGTGCGCGCATTTGCGCGATCAAACGCTGAACGATCTGCCCGAATTTGCCGGACTCAATCCCAGTATCGAACATCTCGCGCGGATTTTTTGCAACGCGTTTGTGCAACGCATTCGCGCATCGAACCTGGCACGCGTGCGCGTGCAGATTTGGGAAAACGAAATCGCGTGGTCAGCGTACGAGACTGCGGTTGCCTAAATGCGAATCGGTCTCGTCATTTACGGAACGCTCGATACAATTTCAGGTGGTTATCTCTACGACCGCAAGCTCGTCGAGTATTTGCGCCGCGCGGGTGATGCGGTGCAAATCATTTCGTTTCCGTTTCGCCATTACGCCGCGCACTTGTCCGACAACTTTTCAAATGATTTGTTGAAGCGTTTGCGCGACGCGCGCGTGGATGTTTTATTGCAAGATGAGTTGAATCATCCCTCGCTCTTTCAACTCAATCACAAATTTCGTACCATCGCGCGCGCGCCGATCGTCGCGATTGTGCATCACCTGCGTTCATCCGAAGCGCACCCGACATTTCAAAAATTATTTTATCGCGGGATCGAAAAACAATATCTGGCGAGCGTGGACGGATTTGTTTTCAACAGCAACACAACACGCGACGCGGTGAGTCAAATGCTCGGATACGATCCAACCTCTTTTGTCGTCGCGCACCCGGCGGGCGACCGATTCGATCCGCAAATTGATTCTGCGACAATCAGCAATCGCGCGCGCGAACGCGGCGCGCTTCGCATCGTGTTCATCGGCAACCTCATCCCGCGCAAAGGATTGCACACGCTCCTCGACGCGCTCGCGCGCGTGCCAGCCAACACCGCGCAGATCACGATCATCGGCAATCCGAATGTGGACGCGCACTACACCGCACAAATTCGCGAACAGATTAAATCGCTCCGATTAAATAACGCGCGGCTCGTCGGCGCGATCCAGGACGACGCGCTCGCCAACATTTTGATCGCGAGTCATTTGTTGATCGTGCCGTCGGATTACGAAGGGTACGGCATTGTGTATCTCGAAGGAATGAGTTTTGGTTTGCCCGCGATTGGCACGACTGCGGGCGCGGCGAGTGAAATCATCGCGAACGGTGTGAATGGATTTTTGATCGCGCCGAACGATGCCGCGACATTGGCGGAACACATCGCAACGTTGCAACGCGACCGGCAATTGCTCGCGCAAATCGGACTCGCGGCGCGCGCGCGCTTTCTTGAACAGCCGCGCTGGGATGAAAGTATGTCGCGGATTCGCGGTTATCTGCTTGAGGCAAGCCGATGAATTTCGAACCCAGTTTCACGCGTTATCTCGCCGCGAAAAAATCGGTGGACGACCGGGCGCTCAATCGCAACGTGTGGGACGCGTTCTGTCGCGCTCTGCCGATGCAATCGCCGGACGCGCCCCTGCGTGTGATCGAAGTGGGCGCGGGCATCGGCACGATGATCGAACGCTTGATCGCGCGCGCTGTGTTGACCAATGCGCGCTATACCGCGATTGATCTGGACGCGGCAAACATCGCCGAACTGAATCGGCGCGTGTCGAGTACGCCGGACATTCGCATCGAAGCACATGCGATTGACGTTTTCGATTTTAGCGCGCGCGCCACGCAAACCTGGGATGTGCTGATCGCGCATGCGTTTTTGGATTTGCTCGATGTGCCGCGTGCTCTGCCCCTACTTTTCAATCTGATTCGGCACGGTGGATTATTTTATTTCACGATCAACTTTGACGGCGCGACAATTTTCGAACCAACGATTGACGCAACGTTCGACGCAGAGATCGAGCGCGTGTATCATTCCACAATGCGCGACAGTCAAACCGGGCGACATCTTGTTCGCTGGTTGCGCGACGCGGGCGCGACGATCATTCAAGCGGGCAGTTCGGATTGGATCGTGAGCGGCGACGCGGCGGGGTACGCGAATGATGAAGCGTACTTTTTGCATTTCATCATCGAAACAATGCGCGGCGCGTTGCAAGATCGCCCCGAGTTCGCGTCCCAGCGTGATCGCTTGCTCGAATGGATCGCCTGTCGGCATCGTCAAGTCGAACAAGGCACGCTTGTTTACATCGCGCATCAAATTGATTTTGTGGGACGCGTTGTTGGGACGCGGACAAACGCGGAGGAACGCGGATAAAATTCCATCCACGTCCAACGATCATTCGTCCAAAAATTTATTTTGGTGATATAATGCGCCAAATCCAAAATCCCAAATCGAAAATCGAAAATTCAAAATGATCAGACTCGTTTGCACTGCCGACAATCACCTCGGACGTTTTTACGGCAAGATGAATGCAAAACAACTCGTGGAACGGCGCGCGCGTTTGCGCCGCGCGTTCGCGGAAACGGTTGATTTCGCAATCGCCAAGCGCGCACATTTCTTTTTGCAATGCGGCGATCTGTTTGATCGCGAAGCGCCGCCGCCCGCCGAACTCACGTTTGTCGCGCAACAATTTCAAAAACTGCGCGACGCGAACGTTCGCATCTACGCGATCAGCGGCAATCACGACATGCCGACCGCGAGCGACGGCGCGACGCCGGTGCGAATTTACGACGCGCTTCGCGCCGCGCGCGTGTTCAGCAAACGCACCGCGATCGAATTTGATTTCATCAAGGTCGAAGGCGCGATGGTCGCGCTCGGCGGCATCGCACCCGATCCGCGCCTCGACGCGCGCGCGGATCCGCTCGACGGCGTAACCTGGAATCCGCCGCAATGCGATGTCGCGCTGTTGCTTTTGCATTGCGGCTTTGAAGAGTGTGTGCCGCCCGATTTTGGCGAAGCGATTTTGCCGAAAGCGCGCGTCGCGGAAATGCGCGGGATTGATTATTTTTTGCTCGGCGACATTCACCGCACGCACAAAGCCATCGTGGACGCGGCGACCGTGATCGTGCCGGGCGCGACCGAGCGAATGACGTTCGGCGAAATCGGCGAGCGACCTGGTTTTTATTATCTCGAACTCGACGGCAAGACGCCGATCAAAATGTTGCATCAATCGGTCGAACCGCAACCGATGCGCCGCGAAATTATTCGCACGACCGATCTGCCCGCCGACGCGCCGACCGAATTTGTTTTCGATCAACTGAACGCGTGGGCGGACGCGGAACAAATGCTACAACTCCGCATCGAAGGTCCCCTCGCGCGCGAGGCGTACCACAAATTGCGTTTCTTTGACATTTGGCGACGCGGCAACGAACTCAATTTTTATTTCGATCTCGATCGCGCCGGCGTCGAACTGCAAACGGAAAATTCAAATCACGGTGGCGGCGGCGAAATCGTCAGCATCCGTCACGAGATCGAACGCGTCGCGACCGAACTCGGCGCGCAACGCGGCGAAGATGAACGCGGCGTGATCGCGGAAGCGAAAGAGTTGGTGCTGGCGCGGATGCGAAACGCCGAGTGAACCCGCCAATCGAAATTACTCAACCCACGCGCCAATTTTTCCCTCACGCCGATTCACTCCGCGCGCTCTACGAATCCAGTTTCCCGGCATCCGAGCGCGCGGATTTCGATGCACTGATCGCGAGTGTCGCGCGTGGCGAGCGATTGCATTTTATTGCGACGACAAACGATGACCTGGTTGGATTCGCGCTACTGTTTCCTCTGCGCGATACGGACGCGATTTTGCTCGAATATTTTGCCGTTGCATCGAGTCAACGCGGTCGCGGCATTGGCAGTGAAATTTTGCAACGCGTCGTCGGGCGATTGCGCGAGCCGCGCGCGGAAACCGGGATCATTCTCGAAGTCGAGTCGGACACGGAAGGTGATTCGGCGGAACACGCGCGGCGCGCGCGGCGCATCGCGTTTTACGAACGCAACGGCGCGCGCGTGATTGAACACGCGCGCAACTATCGCGTCCCGAATCTCGCGGGCGCGGGAACGCTCGCGATGAAATTGCTGTGGTTGCCATTGCGCGATCACGCGCCGCTTCCAACAGATGAACAATTGCGCGCGCACATCCGCGCGATTTACACGCAAGCGTACGAACTAGCCGCCGACGATCCGCTTGTGCTTACGATCAATGAATCTTGAAATTTTGCCGGACACTATCGCGGTTTGCCGACTCGATGCCGCCGCGCCGATTCCCACTTGGGCGCGCGGCGATTTCGTTTCGATCACGCGCATGCGCGATGAACTCTCGATTGTGTGCGCGCAACTCGACGCGCCGCGCGATGTGAAATGCGAACGCGATTGGCGCGCACTCCGTGTGAGCGGCGCGCTCGATTTCGCGCTTGTCGGAATTCTCGCCGCGCTCGCGACGCCGCTCGCCGACGCGGGCATTTCGATTTTCGCGATCTCGACATTCGACACCGATCATCTGCTCGTCAAACAAAATGATTTCGACCGCGCGATTGCGATCCTGGTTCAAGCCGGACACGCGGTCAAAAAATAATGGAGAGTCAATGATTCAAGAAATAATCGCCGCGATCAAAGCGGGCGACGCGGCGCGTGTGCGCGATTTGATCGCCGCCGATCCCGCGCTGGCGTCCGCGCAAACAGAAAATGGCGTGTCGCTGATTTTGCTCGCGACGTACTATGGGCGTAGAGACATCGCGCAAAATTTGCGCGCACACATTCCCGCGCTCGATCTGTTTGAAGCGAGCGCGGTTGGCGATCGCGCGCGCGTCAAGGAAATCGTCGCCACGCAACCGCAGTCCGTCAACACGTTCGCGCCCGACGGATTTTTTCCGCTCGGTCTCGCCGCGTTTTTTGGGCATACGCACGTCGCGGAATTTTTGCTCGCAAATGGCGCGGATCCAAATCTCGCCGCGCAAAATTCGCAACGCGTCGCGGCGCTTCACGCGGCGACCGCGAGCCGACACCTCGCGATCGTGCAAATGTTGATCGCGCGCGGTGCGGAGGTGAACGCGCGCCAAGCCGGCGGATTTGTTCCGCTTCACGCCGCCGCGCAGAACGGACAAATCGAAATGATCGAACTGCTCATCGCCAACGGCGCGGACGCAAACGCGCGCGCGGACGACGGCAAAACTCCGCTCGCGTTCGCGCTCGAAGAAGATCACCTCGACGCGGCGACAATTTTGCGAAAGCAGATTGCCAAATGATTCAGGTTACACCAATTCAAGCGCGACGACTCGCGCTGACCAAACAATTGCTCGCGGGTGCGCGTCCGCGCGCGAACACGAATGGAATCTTGAAAGTCGTGCGCGACCTGGGTTGCTTGCAAGTTGATCCGATCAGTGTCGTCGCGCGCAGTCATCAAATTGTGTTGTGGAGTCGGCTCGGCGCGTTCGATCGCGCCGCTCTCGATCAACTCTTGTGGCGCGATCACAAACTGTTCGAGTTCTGGGCGCACTGCGCGAGCATCGTGCCGACGGAAGATTATCCGCTTCACAGCGCGATGATGCGCGGGTACGCGAAAGGCGATTCGCCCTGGTCGCGGCGCGTGCGCGCGTGGGTGAAAACGAACGACGCCTTGCGCCGCGCGATCCTCAAAAAAATTCGCGACGATGGCGCACTGTTGTCGCGCGCGCTGACCGAAGATGGCATCGAACCGGCAGATTGGGTTTCGACCGGCTGGACATCGGGGCGCAACATCAGCCGGATGTTGGATTATTTGTGGATGACCGGCAAATTGATGATCGCGGGGCGCGAGGGGATTCAAAAGATTTGGGATTTGACCGAACGCGTTTTGCCCGCGTGGACGCCGCGCGAAAAATGGAATGAACGCGCCGTCGTCGAACACGCGGCGCAACGATCACTGCGCGCACTCGGCATCGCGTCGCCGCGCCAAATTCAAAATCATTTCATTCGCGGACGCTATCCAAATTTGAATCGCGCGCTCACGGATCTCGAAAAAGCAAACCAGATCGAGCGTGTGCAAATCGCGGATTGGAAAGGCGAGTGGTTCATTCACGCGGATGATGCGCCATTGCTCAATCGCGCTTTTGAACCGCGCACGACTTTGCTTTCGCCGTTCGACAATTTGATCTGTGATCGCGCGCGCACGAAATTGCTTTTCGATTTCGATTACACGATTGAAATTTACACGCCCGCATCGAAACGCAAATTCGGTTATTACGTTCTGCCGATTTTACACGGCGATCAATTGATCGGACGGATCGATCCGAAGATGGATCGCGAAAACAATCGGCTGATCATCAACGCGATTTATGCTGAACGCGATGCGCCGCGCGACGCGGGGCGCGCCATCGCGCAGACGATTGAGGATTTTGCAAACTTTCTCGGTGCGCGCGAGATTGTGTACTCGCGCCGCGTGCCGGGAATGTGGAAAGGAGTGCGATGCTGACCGGGATTCACTTTATCCTCAGTTATCAATGTGTGTCCGAGTGCGATCATTGTTTCGTGTTTGGCAGTCCGAACGCGCGCGGCACATTTACGCGCGCGCAAATCCAATGCGTGCTTGACGAAGCAAAAACAATCGGCACGGTCAAGCAAATTTATTTTGAAGGCGGCGAGCCGACGCTCTTTTATCCACTGTTGCTCGAAAGCGTCAAACGCGCGCGCGCAAATGGTTTCGATGTGGGCATTGTTACAAACGCGTATTTCGCGACGACCGAAGACGATGCCGCGTTGTGGCTCGCGCCTCTGCGCGATTTGGGCGTCAACGATTTGAGCATCAGCGACGACGCGTTTCATTCGAGCGAAGAGATCAGTCCGGCGAAACGCGCGTTGAACGCCGCGCGCAAATTGGGAATGCCGGTCGGCGCGATTTGCATCGAACCGCCGCGCGTCGAAAGCGCGGGCGCATCGCGCGAAAAAGGCAAGCCGGTTGTTGGCGGCGATGTGATGTTTCGCGGACGCGCCGCAGAAAAATTGACGCGCGATTTGCCGACTCGATCCTGGGAAGAATTTACCGAGTGCCCGCACGAGGATTTGGATAATCCCGAACGCGTGCATGTGGACGCGTTCGGCAACGCGCACATCTGTCAGGGCTTGACGATGGGCAATCTGTGGCAAACGCCGCTCGCGACGCTCGCGCAAAATTATCGCGCGGACGCACATCCGATTTGCGCGCCGCTCGTCGTCGGCGGACCCGCGTTGCTCGCGACTGAATACAATGTTCCGCACGCGGACGGTTACGTGGACGCGTGCCACTTTTGTTTTTCCGTTCGCAAATAATTGCGCGACCGCTTTCCGCAATACCTCGCGCCGAAGCAAGTGTACGGGATGGAGTAGAAAATGAAACGGTGTGAATGGCACGGCAACAATGAGTTGATGTTGAAATATCACGACGAGGAATGGGGCACCCCGGTTCACGATGATCGCAAACTGTTCGAGTTTCTCGTGCTCGATGCGTTTCAAGCCGGGCTGAGCTGGCAAATCATTTTGATCAAGCGCGAAAATTTTCGCCGCGCGTTCCACAATTTCGACGCGCGCAAGATCGCGAAATATACCGCGCGCGACACGAAACGTTTGCTCGCCGACGCCGGCATCGTTCGCAATCGCGCCAAAATCGCGGCAACGATTGGCAACGCGAAATTGTTTCTCGCGATCCAAAAAGAATTTGGCGCGTTCGACAAATATATCTGGCAATTCACCGCTGGCAAAACCAAGCGCAACAAATTCAAATCGCTAAACGAAATTCCGGCGCAATCGCCGGAATCGGACGCGATGAGCAAGGATTTGCAAGCGCGCGGTTTCAAGTTCGTCGGCTCGACGATCTGCTACGCGTTTATGCAAGCGGCGGGGATGGTGAATGATCATGTCGTGGGATGTTTTCGGTACAAGCAAGTTCAAGCGCAAAAATAAAAAATCGCGCCCCCTTGACTTGGAACACCTGTTCGGCTACAATCGCGGCAAACTAATTTGAGCAGGAGGAAAAAATGGCTCAATCCAAATCCGCGACCGGCGCGCTGGCTTTGCTCATCGGCACGCGCAAAGGCGCGTTCATACTGCGCGGCGATAAAACGCGCCGCCAATGGAAAATGTCCGACGGCATTATGATCGGCGTCGTCGTGAACGATATGGTGATGGACTCGCGCGACAGTCGCACGATTGTGATGACCGCATCCACCGGGCATCTCGGTCCGACGGTTTTTCGTTCGACCGATTTGGGCAGGTCGTGGAAAGAAGCGACGCGCCCGCCCGCGTTTCCGCCAGCGCCCGAAGGCGAAACCGGAATTTCGGTGCATCACAATTTTTGGATCTCGCCGGGGCACGCGCGCGAACCGGGCGTGTGGTACATCGGCACATCGCCGCAAGGATTGTTTCGCTCGGAAGATGACGGCGTAACCTGGGAACCGGTCAACGGATTCAATCAGCATCCACAATTCCAAACCTGGTGGAATCCGCCGGATCAAGGACCGCCCGATGGACCGACGCTTCACTCGATTATGATCGATCCGCGCGACGCGAATCACATGGTTCTCTGTCTCTCCGGCGGCGGCGTGTTTGAATCGCGCGATCAAGGTCGCGATTGGCACCCGCTCAACAAAGGTCTCGTCTCCGATTTTCTCCCAGTGCCGGATGCCGAAGTCGGTCACGATCCGCATCGCGTTGAAATGAATCCGCGCGACCCCGACCGATTTTATATGCAAAATCATGTGGGAATCTATACGATGGATCGCAAAAAAGGTGTGTGGGAAAATATCGGCAAGCAATTACCCAAACCGTACAGCGATCACTCGTACCCAATCGTTACGCACCCGCGCGACCCAAACACGGTTTGGATTTTTCCGCTCGATGGATCGTTCCCGCTCGGGCGCGTCAGCCCGAACGGAAAACCGGCGACGTTCGTTTCGCGCAACGGCGGCAAGACGTGGAAAAAACAAACCACGGGTTTTCCAAAACGCGATGGGTGGTTCTCGGTGAAACGCCAAGCGATGAACACCGACACGCGCGATCCGGTTGGATTGTATCTCGGCACAACCGGCGGTGAAGTGTGGATGAGTCGCAACGAAGGCGAAACCTGGTCGCGCTTGCTGACCTCACTGCCGGAAATTTATTCCGTGCGCGTGGCGGAATTGTGATTGATGTAGGGGCGAAGCATGCTTCGCCCCTACAAAGAACACCATGCAAATCCACATTCCCACGCCGCTCCGTTCGTACACGAACGCGAGCCGGGTCGAAGCGAATGGCGCGACGCTCGCAGAACTGTTCGCGGATTTGGAACAACGTT
>JACRPR010000031.1:28085-34277 GCA_016223105.1 Chloroflexota bacterium
GCGTCATCAACGAACAAAATCAAATTCGCGAGCACATCAAACTTTTCGTCAATCAAACGATCGCGCCGAATCTCGACGCGCCGCTCGCGCCGAATGATCGCGTGCAAATCGTGATGGCGATTAGCGGCGGATGAACGAATAGACCCTAAGGGTTTTTAGAAACCCGTAGGGTCTTGCTTTGTTGACGTGATTCGCCGTTGCGATTAGAATGGCGCACAGAAAGGAATCCCCAATGTCCAACGATCTCGCGTTTGCCACCGTAACCGAACTCGCGCGTTTATTACGCGCGCGAAAAATTTCTTCGCTTGAATTGACGCGATTTTTTCTCGACCGCTTGGAAAAATTCGGCGCGCGCTACAACGCGCTCGCAGAATTGACGCGCGAGATCGCGATGCAACAGGCGCGGCGCGCGGATCGGATTGGGCGACCACAAGGGTCGCCGCTACGGGGGATTCCGTACGGCGCGAAGGATTTGCTCGCGACGAAAAACATTCCGACGCGCTGGGGATCGCCGGCGCATCGCGACCAGGTTTTCGATTACGACGCGACCGCGATTACAAAAATGCGCGACGCGGGCGCGGTGTTGATCGGCAAACTCGCGCTGGTCGAGCTCGCGGGCGGCGGTGGGTACGAATTCGCGTCCGCGTCCGTCCACGGCGCGGGGTTAAATCCGTGGAACCCCAATCACTGGTCGGGCGGATCGTCATCGGGATCGGGAAGCGCGGTTGCCGCGGGACTCGTGCCGTTCGCGCTCGGCTCGGAAACCTGGGGCAGTATCATGTCGCCGTCCGGTTATTGCGGCGTTACCGGCTTGCGCCCGACCTGGGGCTTGGTTAGTCGCGCCGGCGCGATGGAACTCGCGTGGACGATGGACAAGATCGGACCAATGGCGCGGAGCGCGGAAGATTGCGGTTGGATTTTGCAAGCCATCGCCGGGCGCGATGAAAACGATCCAACGACCGCGCGCGATTTTCATTTTCATGCGCGCATCGCGCGGCGCGATTATCGCGTCGGCATTTTGCCGATTGATTTTTCGGAGCAACCCGAACTCGAAAAACGATTTAACGACGCGCTTCGTGTTTTGAAAAAAGCCGGGATCAAATTCACGCGCGTTGCGTTGCCCGATCTGCCATACGTCGAAACCGCGACGACGATTCTCAACGCGGAAACGCTCGCGACGCACGAAGAGTTGATCAAGAGTGAAAAGTTCGATCTACTGGTTGACGCGTCGCAAAAAGAAAATTTACGCAAGTCGTTGCAAATGACGCCGGGCGAGTACGCGCGCGCGCTGAGACGCCGCGTCGAAATCGCGCGCGCCTTGTCGCCATTGTTTCAGCAATTCGATGCGTTCGTCGCACCGACGCAAATGAGTGAAGCGATCACGCTTGACACGAGTTTGAAAAAACTCGCGCGCAAGCGCGGCAATTGGAGCGTGCTGGGCGCGTTGTGCGGATTGCCCGCGCTCTCCGTACCGATGGGATTTGGCAAACACGGTTTGCCGTTCGGTCTTTGCTTCACTGGCAACCTGTTCGATGAAAATACCATTCTGCAACTCGGAATGATTTATCAGCACGAAACAAATTGGCATCGCCAACATCCAACACCGTAGCGCGGGCGGCTCGCCCGCCATCCATTACGGGCGGCTCGCCCGCCATCACCGACGGGCGAGCCGCCCGTGCAACAGAGGACACAATGTTGAAATTTTCCGCAAACCTTTCAATGCTCTGGAAAGATGTTTCGTTCGTCGAGCGATTTCAGCGCGCCGCGAGCGCGGGCTTTGGCGCGGTCGAATTTTTGTGGCCCCAGGGCGAAGACCTGGACGCGGTCGTGCGCGCAAAAGAACGCGCGGGCATCAATGTCGTTTTGCACAATATGGACGCCGGCGATATTCCGGCGGGCGAGCGCGGTTTTGCAAACGATCCGCGCCGGCGCAACGAATGGCAAATCGCGTTTTTGCGCGCGCTCGAACTCGCGAAACGTTTGCATTGCGCGCAGATCAATTGTCTCGTTGGCAACGATGTCGGATTCATTCCGCGCGATGTGCAATTTCAAATCGTCCGCGAAAATTTGGGCTGGGCATTGCCGCAAGCGCGCGCGATGGGCATTACGTTGTTGATCGAAACGCTCAACCCGATTGAGACGCCGCGCTATTTACTCACGAGCACGCGCAACACGGTCGCGTTCATCGAATCATTACAAAAGCCAAATTTGAAATTGCAGTACGACATTTATCACATGCAACGCGCCGAAGGCAATTTGATCGCGACCCTGCGCGCGCACGCGTCGCGCATCGCGCATGTTCAAATCGCGGATGCGCCCGGACGCAATCAACCCGGCACCGGCGAAACCGCGTGGTCGCGCGTGCTTGGCGCGCTTGAAGAAACCGGGTATGCCGGTTACATCGGCTTGGAATACAATCCGACCGGCGCGACGGATGATTCGTTCGCGTGGTTGCCGCGCGAAAAACGCAAAGAGTGTCGCGCGATAGACTTGATGATTCAGTAAACAGTGAACAGTAGACATTATCGGAAATAACGTGGCGCGGCTTTTCCAAGCCGCCGAATGCGGGCTACGCTCTGCGAGCCCGCGCCACATCAATTCATTTATTTCCGATAAAGTCTAGTGAACAGTGCCACTGTTGACGGTTTACTGACCACTGTTCACTGTTCACCGATCAGGAGGAGTGATGCAACAAATCGGATTCGTCGGGCTGGGCACGATGGGCAAGCCGATGGCGCGGAATTTGATTAAAGCGGGATACGAGCTTGTGGTGTTAACGCGTACGCGCGCAAAAGCGGAAGACGTTTTGAACGAGGGCGCAATCTGGGCGGACACGCCGGGCGCAGTTGCCGCGCAGTGCGACGCGGTGATCACAATGTTGCCCGATTCGCCGGATGTCGCGCGCGTCGTGCGCGATCTGTTTGAGCGCGCGCGACCAGGTTCGCTCGTGATTGATATGAGTACGATTTCGCCAATTATCGCGCGCGAGCTGGCGCGCGAGTGTGAATCGCGCCAACTCGATTGGCTCGACGCGCCGGTGAGCGGCGGCGAAGTCGGCGCGATCAACGCGACGCTTTCGATTATGGTTGGCGGAACGACAGCCGCGTTCAATCGCGCGTTACCGATTTTTCAAGCGATGGGAAAAAATATCGTGCACATCGGCGACGCGGGTGCGGGACAAATCACCAAAGCCGCGAATCAAATCGTCGTCGCACTGACGATTGAAGCAATCAGCGAAGCGTTGGTGCTTGCGTCGAAAGCGGGAGTGGATCCGGCTAAAGTCCGCCAAGCATTGCTCGGCGGATTCGCGCAGAGCCGCATTCTTGATCTGCACGGGCAACGCATGTTGGATCACAATTTCAAGCCGGGCTTTCGCGCGAATTTGCATCGCAAAGATTTGGGCATCGCGCTCGCGACCGGACGCGAGTACGGCGTGCCCTTGCCGGTTACCGCGCAGGTCAACGAAATGTTCAACGCGCTGATCGCCGCCGAGCAAGGCGACGCGGATCATTCGAGCATCGTTACGTTGATCGAAGCGATGGCGCGCAAAACACTCTGACCGGTTTTTGACCAGACCTCTACGCGATTTGGACTACCCCTTGATAAAATAATTTTAGGCAAGAGGTTCACCAGCGCGGGTGAACCGTTTGCGCGCTTGCCATCACCAAACACATCAAGGTATTGAATTGCCTCTCTGCTTGCATTTGCAGAAAGGCATTTTTTATTTTGGGAGAAGACTATGCAATTACACAAACTGCGCGTGCTGGGGCTGGGTTTCGCGATGGTGCTCGCGTGGCTCATCGCACTCAGCGTCGTTCCAATTGCGAATGCCGGGGGTCCCAACGATGCGCCTCCGCTCGCGCAAGCCGAAAATGATCTGTGTCTGGCTTGCCACTCGAATCGCAACCTCACGGTAAAATTGCCAAGCGGCGAAACATTGTCGCTCTTTACCGATGCCGCCGCGTTCAACGCATCGGTGCATGGCAAGCAAGGGCAACGGTGTACCGCGTGCCACTCGAACATTTCCGGCTATCCGCATCCGCCGATTGCCGCGCGCGATGTGCGCGATTTTTCACTGCAAATGTACACGCTGTGCAGGCAATTCCACGACGATCAGTACCAAAAAACATTTGATTCGGCGCACGCGAAAGAACTCGCCGCCGGCAATCGCAACGCGCCGGTCTGCACCGATTGTCACACCTCACACTATACGACCAAGCCGAATCAACCGCGCGCGCGCATTTCGCAAACGTGCCAAAAATGTCACAGCGCGATTTACGATCAATACAAGGAAAGCATTCACGGCTCCGCATTGATCAACGAAGCGAATCGCGATGTGCCGACGTGCGAAGAATGTCACGGTGTGCACAACATCGGTGATCCGCGCACCACGCAATATCGGTTGAAATCGCCGGAGATTTGCGCGCGATGCCACACCGATAAAAATTTGATGAAAAAGTACAACATCTCGACGAACGTGCTGAATTCGTACGTTGCGGATTTTCACGGCACGACCGTCGAGTTGTTTGAAAAGCAATCGCCCGATCACGCGACGAACAAAGCGGTGTGTTACGATTGTCACGGCATCCACAACATTAAAAAAATTGACGATCCAAAATCCACCGTCTTTCGCGAAAATCTGCTCAAGACGTGCCAGCAATGTCATCCCGACGCGACGCCGAATTTTCCGGCGTCCTGGCTCAGCCACTATGATGCCAGCCCCGATCATTTTCCGGCAATGTACTATGTGAATCTGTTTTACGTGATTCTGATCCCGGTAACGATTGGCGGAATGTTGGCATACATCGCGCTCGACATCGCGCGGCGCGTGTTGAATCGCGCTCAAAAGCCGGGAGGTTCGTAATCATGTCCGACCAAAAAAACTTTCTCCGCTTTACCGGCGCACAACGCTTTGAACATTGGGTTATGTTTGCGTCGTTCACTCTGCTTGGCCTCACCGGCGTTCCGCAAAAATTCGCGGGCGACCGTTGGGCAGAAACGATGATCGCGTTGATGGGCGGCATCGAACAAGTCCGGTTGTTGCATCACTGGTCGGCGGCGGTGATGGCGCTCGGATCGATCTATCACGTCGTTGTATTGGCGTACAAAGTGTACGTGCAACGTGTACGCTGGACGATGTTTCCGCGTTTCGACGATGTGATCGACGCGCTCGATGTGATTCGCTACAACCTGGGATTGACGAAAGAATTTCCCAAGTTCGACCGATTCAACTTTGGCGAAAAGTTCGAATACTGGGCATTCGTGTGGGGCGCGGTCGTGATGGGCTTGACCGGATTTATGATGTGGAATCCGATCAACGCCGCGCGCTTTATGCCGGGCGATCTGATCCCGGCGGCTAAAGCCGCGCACGGCGGCGAAGCGCTCCTCGCAATTCTCGCGATCTTGATCTGGCACTTTTACAACGTGCATTTCAAGATGTTCAACCAATCCATGTTCACCGGCAAAATGTCCGAGCATGAAATGGAAGAGGAACACGGCTTGGAATTGGAGCGCATCAAACGCGGCAAAGCGGATCCCCGTCCCGCGCCGGATGTGGTCAAACAACGCGAGCGCGCGTTTATTCCGGTCGCCGTGATTTTTTCGGCGGTGATGATCGTCGCCTTTTACCTGTTCGTCGGGTACGAAGAAACCGCAATCACAACCGTGCCGCGCAACGCCGCGCAAGTTCAAGCGTATGTCCCGGTCACGCCGACGCCGACGCCGCGCGCGCCTGTGGCAAGCGCGACGACCGCGAGCGTTTCCGCGCTCAAACCGATGCCCGCCGATCACGCGGGACGCGCGACGTGCTTGGCGTGTCACCAGGCATTGCCCAAACCAAAAATGCCGGACGATCACAAAGGTCGCGGCGACACGACTTGCACCGCTTGCCACAAAGTTGGCACCGCGCCGATGCTGGGTGGCGCAACTCCCGCCGCGCCACCGGCGAGCGGCGGAATCAAAGTCCTGCCCGCGAGTCACGCGGGGCGAACGATCTGCCAAGCGTGTCATGAAACCGGCGTAGCGGGTCCCAAGAATCCCGCCGATCACGCGGGACGCACGGATGCAACGTGCGTCGCGTGTCACAAACTGCCATAGAAAAAATCAAAACGCGGAGACTACTTGTCTCCGCGTTTTTTGATTCAGTGTTAGCACCAAATAGAAATGTCACCTATTTCTGCTCAATAGAAATGT
>JACRPR010000145.1:0-12412 GCA_016223105.1 Chloroflexota bacterium
CACATATCGCATTGAGATCAAAGTGGCGGGCAGAGTGATCCTCACTGACGAAGTAGTTATCCGCTAATGCCATCTTCAAACTTCCGAAATCTCCGAGATTTCGTAACTGCTCAGGTGTCATTGCGAGGAGGCGGTTTTTGCCGACGAAGCAATCCCCGCGTTGCAAATCCGGATCGACCAGGTCGGGGATTGCTTCGCAAAAACCGCTCGCAATGACATGGGCTGAGTAGTTACGAGATTTCAAAAGTTTGAAACCTACGGATTCTTTGTCGCGGTGCGCGTCGCCGTCGCAGTTGGCGTGATCGTTTTCGTCGCGGTCAACGTGGGCGTGCGCGTCGCGGTGGGCGATGGAGGACTGGTCGGTGCAATGATCGTCGCGGTGGGCGCGCCCTGAGCGGTAGCCGAAGGGGTTGCTGTGCGCGTCGCAGTCGCGGTTGGCGGCACAAGTGTTGACGTGCGCGAAGGCGTGAGCGTTAGCGTGGGCGTGCGCGTCGCGGTTGAAAAAATTGTCGGCGTGAGTGTCGCGGTCGGCAAAATAATTTGTGTGCGTGTCGCCGTCGGCAACGCGGTCAACGTTGGCAGGGGCGTGTTTGTGCGCGATGGAATCGCGGAAGGACGCGCGGTCGGTTGCGGTGCGTTCGCGATGATCACGCGCACGCGTCCGCCGAACGATTTGCCCGCGCGATCTTGCATCGCGAGCCGAATCGTGTACGCGCCGTCCGGGTAACGCCGTGTGTCCCAGGTCGCGAGCACACCATCCTGAACCGGATTCGTGCCGCGTGTGAGCAATAACCAATCCTGGGGATCGTTGCCAAAGCCGATCTGCACGGTGTATGCATCAAACTCCGGCATTTGCGCGGTGCCGATAATTTGCGCGACGCCGGTCAACACCGCGCCATCGCGCGGCGATGCCACACTCATTGTCGGTTTGATCCCGCCGACCGGCGTCGGTTCGGGATCGGGACAGTTCGGGCTTTTTTCGGTCGGCGGTTGTGGAATGTTGTGATCAATCGCCCACTGTCGCGCTTCGAGTGGATAGACCGCAAAAATTTTCTCCTCGATTAAATGCGCGCACAACTCCGTGCCGAGCAATCCGTTCGTGCGATCGATTTTGATTTTTTGCCACACATTGTCTTGCTGAACCGGCGCGTTCTCCGCGAGAAAAATTTCTTGCGCGCGATGATCGGGCGGGCAGTGTTCGGTCGGAATCAAACCCGATTCGACGCACACTTCAATTCGCACCATCCCCGGCGGAATCGGAAAATCTTTTTGCGGCGTCCCCGCGAGCGCGCGCTCGATAAAATTGTGCCACAATGGTCCCGCGCCGGTGATGCCGCTAATGTGTTCCATCTCCGAATTATTCGAGTTACCCACCCACACGCCGACGACAAAATCCGGCGTGTACCCAATCGTCCAATTGTCGCGCCAATCATTTGTCGTCCCGGTTTTCACCGCGGCGGGGCGCGACAAACGCAACGCGCCCGCGGTGCCGAATCCCGGCGCGCGCGCGCTCACATCGCTGAGGATGCTTGTGATTTGATACGCGTGGCGCGCATCCAGCACTTGCGCGCCTTTCGGCGGATTTGTTTTGAGATCAACGAGCGGCTTGCCGGTCGAATCGGTGATTTTGAAAAATGGGGTGAGCGGCATGCGATTGCCCTGGTTCGCAAAGACCGCGTACGCGCCGGTCAGTTCGATCAATTTCACATCGCCGCCGCCGAGCGTGAGCGATGGTCCGTAATTTTTTGGATCTTGAAACGTGGTGATGCCCAGTTTTTTCGATGTCTCGATCATCGCGGGCAAGCCGGTGAATTGCAAAGTCTTGACCGCCGGAATGTTGAACGACGACGCGAGCGCGGTACGAATCGGCGTGAGCCCGTGTTCGCGCGTGTCGTAATTGACCGGCTCGTAATCGGGTTGACCTGGGATCGGGATGATCGTTTTCACATCCGCGATCACGGTCGCGGGCGACCATCCTTTTTGAAACGCGGTCGCGTACGTGATCGGTTTGATCGCCGACCCAGGTTGACGCAAGCGCACCGCGACGTTCACTTGTCCGTCAATTTTCTTGTCGGAAAAATCTACACTACCGAGCAGTGCGAGAATTTCGCCGGTTTTCGGATCGAGCGCGACGAGCGACGCGTTCGTTACGTTTTTGTCGGTAAGCGTCACGATTTGTTTGCGCGCTTCTTCTTCCGCGAGTTTTTGCAATTTCAGATCGAGCGTCGTGTACACTTGCAATCCGCCTTTGTACACGACTTCTGGTCCGAATAGTTTTTCGAGTTCGGCGCGCGCGTACACGACGAAATGCGGCGCGTTGATCCCGATGCCTTGATCGCACCGCCGATCGAATTCCGGCGCGGTGATCGTCTTGCGCGCTTCGGCGAGCGCGGCGTTCGCTTGATCGCGCGTGATGTAATTTTCTTCGACCATCAAACCCAGCACATCGCGTTGCCGGTTGAGCGCGGCGTCCGGGTTCGCGCACGGATCGTACAGCGCGGGCGCTTGCGGCAAGCCGGCGAGCAGAGACGCTTCCGCGAGTGTGAGGTCTTCAACGCGTTTGTTGAAATACGCTTCGCCTGCGGCTTGGATGCCGCACGCGAGATTGCCGTAGCAAATCGTGTTCAAGTACCATTCGAGAATTTGATCTTTGGAATAGCGGCGCGCGACTTCGACCGCGAGAATCGCTTCGCGAATTTTTCGTTCGAGCGTTTGCTCCGGTGAGAGCAGAGTGTTTTTCAAAAGTTGTTGGGTGATCGTCGAGCCGCCGCCGGCGACCGGGCGACCGTACCGCGCGTAATAGTACACCGCGCGCGCAATGCCGTACCAATCCACGCCGGGATTCGTGTAAAACGATTTGTCTTCGGTCGCGATCGTCGCTTGCTTGAGCAGTGCCGGGATGCGCGCAATCGGCACGACCGTGCGGCGCGCGCCGTTCGGATCGAACACTTCGTACAACAATTCGCCGTTGCGATCAAACAGTTTAGTGGATTGCGCGATCGGGCGCGACGCGAGTTGTTCCGGCGACGGCAGATCGCGCGCATAGTACGCGTACGCGCTGAGCGCGCCGGCGATCATCACCGCGGCGACGATGATCGCGACGGTGAGCGAGATCGAAAGTAATCGCATCAGCGCGAATCGCCAGCCGCGCGGCGCGGGAGAAGGAGATATAGTCACAGAAAAAATTCCTTGTGCGGAGCAAATCTGCAAGTAGGACGTAATGCGGGGTAAAATCGTTCCGAGTCAAATGTAGAGGAGTTGGTAGAGGTTTGCAAATAGTTTCATCGGTTGACGGCAGGGTGAACGAGATGATCGGGGACGCGATTGAGTTCAATGTACCGCGTAATTTCGTCCTGGTGATCGCTATAGTATGACAGCGCGTCAAAAATTTGTGCGAGATTCAGATGCGGTAGATGCTGTGGAATTTCTTCCGGGAAAACGCCGAGTCGCCAGAGCTCCACAATCGCGCGCACCGGCGTTTTGGTTCCGTGAATGATCGGTTCGCCGCCCAGGATTTGCGGATCCGAGATGACGTAACAATGCGTCAGGGTTTCAAGCATAGATTTATCTCCATTCGCGCTTGGATTCTACTTGGAATCGGAACATTGTCAATGGCAGATCATTTTTTCTGTAAGTAAAAACGCGGAGCATTGCTCCGCGTTCACTTGCCACTTGCCATTTACAATTACACTTCCGGTTCTTCTTCGATCTTGGGCGGCATCGGTTTGCCGGTGAGAATGTTTTGTAGGCGCGCGATGATTTCGGTTTTGTTTTCCTGCCACAAGTGCCACGCGGTCGGTAAACCTGGAATGAAAAAGAACGCGAGCACGAGAAGCGAAAAGTACTTGTCAATGCCCTCGACCGAACCGAACCACACGCCGAGCGCGTAACCGAGCGCGGTCATCCCGATGCCCCACAGCACGCCGCCGATCAAATTCCAAATGATGAACGTGCGATAATTCATCGCGACCGCGCCCGCGACAATCGGCGCGAACGTGCGGATGAACGGCATAAAGCGCGCCGCGGTGATCGTGATCGCGCCGTACTTTTCGTAAAATTCTTTCGCCTTGAGCAAATTCTTGCGTTTGAACAAGCGCGAATTCGGGCGATTGAAAATTGGCGGACCGACTTTTGCGCCGAACCAATACCCAACATTGTCGCCCAGCACCGCGCAAATAAAAATGCCGGGAATCAGAATCCAGATGTTGAACAAATCGCGCGACGCGAGCAGACCGGCAGTGAGCAGTAAACTATCGCCCGGCAAAAAGAATCCAAAGAACAAACCCGATTCGGCAAAGACGATTGCAAAAATTCCAACGTAGCCCACCGTCTTGACCAATTCAACAAGATCGAAACCAAACGTCATCGGACTATTTCCTTTCTGAAAGACTGGATGTTGGAGGTTAGAAGTTGGAAGTTGGAATGTCGAACATCCAACATCCAACGTCCAACCTCCAATTTCAAATTATGGTTTGCGCGTCGGCGTCGGCGCGCCGATTACGGTCGGCGTTGCCGGACCAGCCGGCGCGGGCGCGGGCGCGCCGGGCGCGGATAATGTTTTCGGATCGCCGCTGACGATCTGCACCAGGTCGGAACGAAGCCAACCTGGTTTGGCTTGTCCCGCGATATTGATCTGATACCAATCGAATTGTCCGTCGTTCGTTTTCGCGATCAATGTAATTTGCGCGTTTTGTTTTAGTTCAGAAACTTTGGCGGATTTCGTGTTCGCTTCCGCGCGCACATTCGCGGTGCGTTCGGTTACTTTGGCGATCACCGGGACCGGCGTCGGCGGAATCGCCGTAGGGCTGGGCAAACGGATCGCGGTGGGAATGACGGTTGTCGGCGGCGCGATCACAACGCGCGTCGCCGTGCGCGTGGGCGTCGCGCCGACGCCGACCAGCGGCAGGACGACGGTTGAAACGCCAAGCAGAATCACCGCGCAAACCAATAACACGACCGCGCCAATCGCGAGCGGAATCCACTCGCGCCCGGGTCCGAACGGATTGCTCGACGCGCGGCGGCTTTGACGTTCGGGCGGCGGCGCGGTTGGCGCGACGCGTGTGTACGGTTTGGGTGCGTCGCCTTGCCGCGCGGGCGCGCTCGGACGCGCCGTGGGCGGCGACGCAGATCGCATGGGCATTGGTGGCGGCGCGCTCGGCGCGGGCGTCGGCTTGATTGCCGGTTGCACAACCGAACCTGGTTTCGGCGCGAGCGACGAAAGCGGAATTACCGTCGAAGATTCTTTGCCGGGCGGCGCGCCGGAAACCCACTCCGCGCCGTCAAAGTACATCCACTTGCCGGTACGCGGATTGATTTCCCACAACACGCCAAATTGATCTTGCACCGCGAGCCGACTGACCTGGTCTTCGTACTCGGCGCGACTAATTGCTTCGCCGCGCTGAACGCGGGCTTGGAGTTCCTTAAATTTTGATTCGGCTTCTTCAAACGTCATGCGTGCTCCTTGGATTTGGAAGTTAGAGATTAGAGATTGGAGATTGGAGATTTGAATTTGGAAGTTGGAGCATCGAACATCCAAATTCCAACTTTGAATTTCTAACTTCTAATGTCCAATTTCCAAAACTAAATTTCAACGGATTGCCCAAGTTCCGGCACGGTAACCGCGAGATTCGCGCGGCGCGCGCGGATCGCTTCCGCGAACGCGAGCGAGCCGGTCGGTTCGCCGTGCACGACAAAAATTCCTTTGAGCGAATCGAGTGTGGGCGCGATCCAATCCAACAACTCACTGCGATCCGCGTGCGCGCTAAATCCGTCCACTGTCGCGACCTGGGCATGGACCGCGAACTCGTCGCCAAAAATTCGCACCTTGTGCGCGCCGTCTACGATGCGCCGCCCCAAAGTGTTTTCGGCTTGATAGCCGACGAATAAAATCGTGTTGCGTTTATCTTCGAGATTATTCTTCAAGTGATGCAAAATGCGCCCGGCTTCGCACATTCCATTCGCGGAAATAATGATCGCCGGTCCGCGCATCAGATTGATTTGTTTCGATTCGTCCACCGTGCGCGTGAAGCGTAATTTGCCAAACCCGAACGGGTCTTGATGCACGAGCAAATGCTCGCGCGTTTCCGCGTCGAAACAATCGAGATGCAAGCGAAACACATCGGTCGCGCTAATCGCGAGCGGCGAGTCCACGTACACCGGCACGACCGGAATTTCGCCCGCTTCGGTTTTGCGATGGAGCGTGTGCAGTAACGCCTGCGTGCGTTCGACCGCGAATGCCGGGATGACGACTTTGCCGCCGCGCGCGACCGTCTCGCGAATTATGCGCGTAAATTTTTCTTCCGCGAGCGCGATCTCGCCGTGTTCGCGATTGCCGTACGTGCTTTCGACGATCAGATAATCGAGGTCGCGCGCGGGCATCGGGTCGCGCAAGATCGGCGCACCGGGTCTGCCGAGATCGCCGGAAAAACCGAGTCGGATCGTGCGCGTGCCTTCGTTCGCCTCGATGATTGTGATCGCGGAGCCGAGAATGTGTCCCGCGTCAATCATCTGTGCGCGCGCGACCGTGTTGATCTTGAACCATTGTCCGTACTCGCGTCCGACGAAATGGCGCAACGCGCGTTCCGCGTCTGCGCTCGTGTACAGCGGTTCGACTTTGGGCAAACCCGCGCGCGATTTTTTTTGATTGAGGTACGCCGCGTCTTGCTCTTGAATGTGCGCGCTATCGCGCAACATCAACGTCGCGAGATCGCGCGTCGCGGGCGTGCAATTGATCTCACCCGCGAAACCGTTTTTGGCGAGCATCGGCAAATTGCCGCAATGATCAATGTGCGCGTGCGAAAGCAGAACGGTCTGGACGATTTTGGGATCGAACGGCAGGATCGAGTTGCGTTGAAATGCCTCCGCGCGATGACCTTGATACAGTCCGCAGTCCAAGAGGATGCGGTGCTGATGGCTTTCGATGAGATGCATCGAACCGGTCGTCGTGCGCGCGGCACCGTGGAACGTAATTTTCATTTCGAGTGGGGCGATTCTACCACAGATTGAACGATTGCGCTAATTGTAAGGGCGGGATGACCCCGTCCCTACGCGCGTTCAAACACCAACATTTCCGGCGTTACCTCAATCGGCGGCGAATCTGTGCCGCCAAGCACGACAAAATCAACAAAGTGATCCGGTTCGAGCGCGGGCGCGATCTGATCGCCGAGCGTGTTGATAAGGTTGCCGATTGCATCGTCCGCGAGATCGCGCATGAACTTGACGCCGACGACCAAATGTGGATCGCCCTGGTTCACTTGCATTTCGAACAGATAACTCGCGGCGATGTCGCTCTGCGCGGCGCAGGCAGTTTTGAGCGCGGCGATCAACGCGTCCGATGGTTTTTGTTCCGGCGCGCCGAACGCGACGCGCGTGCCGGGTGGGATCGTCACTTGCGCGGTGCCGGCTTCATTTACTTCTTTCGGCATCACGCCTGCGGCGAGCGCTTGAAATTCCCAGCGCATCAACTCGCCGCCGACCGCCGGACCCGCGAGGTTGACGACGATGGACGCCGCGTTCATTTCAATTGCCATTTGAAACAGATCGGTTGCTTTGATTGCGATGTAATGGCTTCCCGACGGTTTCCACGCGTTGATCGAGTCGGCGTCGGTGAACGCGAACAAGACGACCTGGTTTTCTTGATTGTGCGTAACGATGAAATCCACTGGCGTCGCGCCGTCCACGATTTGCAAACCAGGTTTGCCGTCGCCGATTGGTTTTGCGACCGGCACGATCAGTTCGCTCGCGAGAAAATTTTCGTACAGGGCATGCCGGTTTTCCGGCGCATCGTTCGCGGCGATGGCTTGCATCGCGCGCACGAGATTGGGATTGGTCGGGGTCATTGGGGCTCCTTGTTTTTTATTTTATTTCAAGAATGTTCGCAGGTCCGTCGAGCAACAAACGCAACTTGTTCAACACATCGCGCCCGATGATGATTTCATTGCCTTGTTCATCGCCCACGACAAGCACAGCGGGCAATCGAATGTTCGCGATTTCCAAATCAACGACAAACAATTGCACCGCGCGTAATTCACCCCAATGACTTTTGATGCGCTTGTCCATTACGGCGGGGGCGCGAATCGCGCGCAGATGCTCGATTGGAACAAGCGAGCCATCCGCGCCGGTGTCGGTCAATCCATTCAAAAATTCAGTGCGTAATCCGCGCGGTTCATTGTGGATGCGAATCGAAACCGCCGGGAATGGCGGGTGATAACTGACATCGTACGGAAGTTTCATTCGCCGTTTGCCTCGAACCGAAAACCGTGTCGCACAATCGGTTTATCCGATTCCTCTTCAACGCGCGTCATCAGCACCGGCGAATTTGGAAAACGTTCGCGCACGCGCGCGTACAACGATTGAAAATCCGCCGCGTGATCCACAACCATTCCATCGCGCATCGCGATATATTTGCCCAAGTATTGTGATTTCAATTCGGGATATTTTTGGCGATACAACGCGCTTTCGCGCGAAATTTTTTTGCGATCCAATTCCCATAGATATTGCTGAACGGCTTCGACAAGTGTATCCGCAACGCTTTGCTGATTTTCTTGCGCGGCTTGTTCGATTCGATGCAACAACTCTGGCTCAAACGTGATGGTCGGCATATTCACTCCTCTTGCCACAACTCATTCGCGATGTCATCCATTCCCAGCGCGCGTAACTTCGCGCGCGCGGGTTTGCCGCTCGCCCAATCCCAATCGCGATACGCGTAATACGCGCGCAACATCGGTTCGAGTTCCGGGACATGTCCTTCGGTGCCGCCGTCTGCAAGCGGACGCGCGACGAGTTCCGGCAAATGTTCGTTCGCACGCGCATTATATCCGAGTTTGAGATTGAGCGCGCGTTTCAAATTCCACATGCGTTCACCGTACGTTAGCGCGTTGTCGAGGGTGATGTCAAACCCGGTTGCCGCCGCGAGCATCTCGACCACATTTTGCGCCGGCGTGTTCGGAAACTGACACATCACCAACGACGCGCCGACCGCGCGCCAATCCTGGTGCCGCGCGATAATTTCCGCCTTGCCTTTGGTCGCGAACCGATCCACGCACGGAATCTGCAACTCCTCAATCGCGCGCCCCGCGAGATCGATCATATAAAAATCGGATTGATTGTGGCTCGCGCCAATCGGCGAGGTCGCGTACACCAACGCCATGCCACTTTGCGCGCGCGGATCGTGCATCGCTAAATCCATTCCGTTGATCTGCACGGCGAGATGCGCGACGCCATACCGCGCGCCAAATGCGTGCGCGCCTTCCGCGAGCGCGTCGCCAATGCCATCGCGCCGCGCGATCATTTCGATCAGTCGCGCGACCTGGTGTGCGTTGCCCCAGCACACCTCGTCCGCGATGACGCCTTGTTCGCGTAAATACATTGCGAACGCAATCGCGGAACTCGCGCTGATCGAATCCATTCCGAGCGCGTCGCACTGCGCGCCGAGGTACGTCGCCATTTCAAGATCGTCAATCAACATCAGCGCGCCAAACCCGGCGAGTGTTTCGTACTCGGGTCCTTCGCGATGTGGCAAAGTAAGCCCCGCCGCACGATCCACTTTGCGCCCGCACGCGATCATACACGCGTGGCAGGTGCCGGTGCCGGTCAACATTCCTTCGGCAAGCACATTGCCGCTGATTTTTTCGTAATCGAAAATTCCGCGCGTCCAATATCGGGTTGGCACGTTGCCTTGCAAACCGAACAAATCCATTCCGCCAGCCGTGCCGACCGCTTTATAAATTAGCGTCGTCATATCGTCCGGCAACATGGCGAGCGCGGGACGCAACGCGTTTTGAAACGCGGCGGGATCGTGCAACGCGATTTTTTGCGCGCCCGCGCGCACGGCAATCGCTTTGAGATTTTTCGATCCCATCACCGCGCCCATTCCGCATCGTCCGGCAATTCCTTTCTTCGATTGCGGGCGCGCGTTCGTCGCGAGAATCAGCGCGTACTTGACCTGGTTTTCGCCGGCGGGACCGATCGCGGCGACGGTGAGTTTTTCATCGTTCAGTTCGGCGCGGATCGCATCGCCGGTGGCGTACGTCGTTTTGCCGCGCAGATGCTTCGCGTCGCGCAGTTCGACCTGGTTTTCGCGAATCAGCAAATACACCGGCGATGACGATTTGCCTTTGACGATGATGCCATCGTACCCGGCGCGTTTCAAATCGGGACCGAAAAAATTGCCGGCGTTCGCTTCGCCGTACAACCCGGTTTGCGGCGAACGCGCGACGACGACGAAGCGTCCCGAACTTGGCGCGGGCGTTGCGTCGAGCGGTCCGGTCATAAAGATCAACGGATTGTCCGCGCCGAGTGGATCGGTGCGCGCGTCGATCAAATCGTACAAATAGCGCGCCGCGAGTCCCGCGCCGCCGATGTACTGCGCCGCGAAATTTTCGTCGAGCGGTTCGGTCGCGATCGCGCCGGTCGTGAGGTTGACGATCAAAAGTTTGCCGGTGTACGAGTTGATCATTTTAGTTTTCGAATGATGGCTGAATGAATAATGATGGAGTCGAGCGTTTACGCGGTTGTTCGATTCGAGAGACAACCCGCTAAAGCGTCGAATCCGGAATCATGAACGATTCACTACCAATTGCGATCCGTCAAAATTCGCGAATGCTGGTGGCAATTCGAGTTTCTTGTCGAGTCGCGTTTGTAACAGAGTGTGCGCGATGCCGGGTGCAAGGTTGATGACCTCCGCTTTTGTTTTGCCGAGAATGTGCAATCCCGGTAAATTCATGCTGTAACCCCAATAGTCGCCGGTTTCGGTCAGTTCAACGATCAAGGGTAACTTGAGTGTTCGCATTTTCATTTTCCTTTCTGCGGCACCTGGCTCATCGCGTACTCCGCGAGCGCGGTGATCGTGAGACTGGGATTCACGCCGGGATTTGCCGGGACAATTGAACCATCTACGACGAACAAGCCGGGATAATTGAATGTTTCGCAATTCAAATCCACGACACCGTGATCCGCGTCGCGCCCCATCGGACAGCCGCCGAGAATGTGCGCGGTCGAGGGAATGTTGAGCAGTCCTTCGGTGATTGTACCGAGCGGAATGCCATTCGTCTTTTCCGCGAACGCGCGCGTAACGCGATGCGCGATCTCCACCTCCGCGTGAATCGTGCGTTCTTGATCGTGCACGCACACAATGCCGCGCCGAAACAGCGTAAAGAGATTGCGCCCCAAGCGCATCTTCATCAGATTGTCTTTCGTTTGCATCACGAGCATAATCGTCGTGCGCCGCGCATCGAGTCCGCCGATGCGCCCGATCAGAAAATCGCGCGGATGCCGCGCGATGACCGCGAGCAATTTCAGCAAACGCGAAACCAGGTTGCTCCCGGCTTCGATCAACGGCGCGCCGATCATTGTGTAAATGAACGACGAGCTGGCGGGGTAGCGCACTGGCTCGACGCGCGTCACGTCATCCACATTGCAAATCGAAGTGATCGCGACGCCTTGCGAGTAATCGGTTTTGGAATCGCGACTCGTCGCGCCGAGCAATGCTTCGCTGTTCGTGCGAACGACATCGCCGAGTCGCGCGGAAAGTTTGGGGAGCGCGCGCGTTACGTCGCGGCAACGGAAAAGCAGATCGAGTGTGCCGATCACGCCGGCGGAGAGGATTACATTTTTTGCGCGCACGCGTTGCGGAGATTTCAAAAACGCGGTTGAACTTGAATAGAGGATTTCGTAGCGCGCGCCGTCGCTCTGCGATTCGAGCGGACGAATATCGCGCGCATAAGATTCGGCGCGAACTTGCGCGCCCCATTTTTCGGCGAGATACAAATAATTTTTGACGAGCGTGTTCTTGGCATTGTTGCGACAGCCGACCAGACACGCGCCGACGTGTTGACAGCCCGCGCGATCCGGACCCTCACCACCAAAGTACGGATCGGGCACGGTCTTGCCTTGCTCGCCAAAAAACACGCCGACCTGGGTCGGACGAAACGAATCGCCGTGTCCAAACTCGCGCGCGATTTCTCTCAGCGCGGCATCGGCGGGACCGAGGCACGGATTCGTCGCGACGCCCAACATTTTTTTCGCGGTGTCATAGTGTGGACGCAAAATCGTTTTCCAATCCGCGAGATCGCGCCACGCGGGCGACGCGTACAATTCGTCGCTCGGTTCCATCAACACATTCGCGTAACCCAGACTGCCGCCGCCGACGCCCGCGCCGTGAAAAATCAACACGCCGTTCAAAAGCGAAATTTCCAAAATGCCGAAACAGCGGAGCGCGGGCAACCACAAATACTTCCACACGATCCAGTTCGAACGCGCGAAATCGTGATCGCGAAAACGTTTGCCGCGTTCCAACACCAAGACGCGATAACCTTTTTCGGTCAAGCGCATCGCGGACACACTGCCGCCAAACCCGGAACCGATGATGACGTAATCGAAGACCTCGTTGGACATTGTGAACCTCAATTGTCAT
>JACRPR010000145.1:12419-21450 GCA_016223105.1 Chloroflexota bacterium
AGCGAAGCGAAGCAATCCCCAATCTGTACGCGGAGATTGCTTCGCTTCGCTCGCAATGACACTCAAAAAACAAACTCGGTTTCAATCCGCGTGCACGCTTTGATGATCTCTTGCGCGGCTTTGACGTTCTTCATTACCATCACCATATTGCCTTTGAGTTTCAATTGCCCGGTCATCATCGCTTGAATCGGATCGAGTTGCGCGGTAACGACTTTTTTCCATTTGCTGTACGGACCCGCCATTACAAACGCCGGATTTTTTTCGCGCTTGTCGTTCACGACGAACGCGGCGCGTGATTTGCCGTGCCACAAATCCATATACAAATAGATTGGCGCTTTCACTTCGCCTTCGGGTTCGACGACAAAATAAAAATCGCCTTCCCAGTTTTTGGCGGCTTCGCCATACGCTTCGCTCGCGTTCAATTCATTGTGTAACGCTTGCACCCATTCGTTCGAACCAAATTGAATTTTTGCCATTGCTTGATCTCCTTGATGATATTATAGCACAACTCTATTCGTCCATTTTTACCGGTGCGATGGCGGATGCGCCATCGCGCGCGGGCGATTGTTGCGTAACGATCAGCGCGACCGCGACGACAATCGCAATCGTCGCGATGATCGTGCGCGGTGTGATCGTTTCGCCGCCGAGCGCCCAGCCCAGAAACACCGCGATCACCGGATTCACGAACGCGTACGTCGAAGCGCGCGTCGGCGTGCTGACGCGCAAAATCCACACATACGCGGAATACGCGATGAGCGATCCGAACACGATCAGATAACCAACCGCGAAGAGTGATCGTTGTGAAACCAGGTCGAGCCGCACGCGTTGCGGCTCGCCGGTCGCGATGCCTGCGATAATAAACAACCCACTCGCGACAAGCATTTGCAACGCGGTCGCTTGCAGTGGATCCGCCGGCGTATGCGCGCGGCGCGAGTATAACGATCCGCTCGCCCACGCGAGCGCGGCGAACAACAGCACGATGATTCCGATTGGATTGTAATTCATCCCGCCTTCGCCGATGCCGACGAGCAACGCGATACCGAACAAGCCCAAACCAATTCCCAGGATCACACCGAGTGTCGGACGCACGCGATCCCCGCGCACCCAGTTGAGCAGAACCATCCACAAGGACGCGGTCGCGACTATCAGCGCGGCGATGGACGATGGCACAAATTGTTGCGACCAGATCACGCCGCCATTGCCGCCGAACGGCAACAGCGCGCCGACGATCAGCGCATCGCGCCAGTGCAAGCGTGTTGGCGCGCCGCGGCGGCGCGTGATCGCGTACAACAGCGCGCCCGCGCCGAGATAGCGCACCGCGCCCATCAAGAACGGCGGAATCGTTTCAATCGCGAAACGCATCGCGAGATACGTCGAACCCCAAATGAGATACACCGCGGCGAACGCGGCAATCACGCGCCAACGCGCGGGAACAGTGTGTTGCGACATTCGATTCATTCCGCGAGCACCGCCTTGTTTTTGCCGGAGTCTTTCGCTTGCTTCAACCCGGCTTCGGCGCGTTCCAATAATGCCGCGCTGGTCGTGCCGTGATCGGGAAACACCGCGACGCCAATCGAAATCGTAACCGGGAATCGCCATTGGCGCGACGCGTGCGCGACCGCCGCGCAAAAGCGTTCGCTGATCGCTTGCGCGTGGTCGCGCGCGAGGTTGGGCAAGACGATCAGAAATTCATCGCCAACGCGCCAGCGCGCGAGAAAATCGCCGGGACGTAAACTCGCGTGCAGAGTTTTGCCTAACGCGTCGATCATTTCATCGCCGACCGCGTAACTGATATTGTTGTAGTCGGTCAGATTATCGCCGTCAATCATCAATACGGCGAACGCGGGTTGCGTTTGCGCGATGCGCGTTTCGATTTGATTGTGCGCGGCGCGTTGATTCGGCAACCCGGTCACCGGGTCGGTGAATGCGAGATGTTGCGATTCGTCCACCATCGCGCCGAGCCACGCGATCCGTTCGATCATTCGCCCCAGGGTCTCGCGCAAAAAACCATCCGCGCGTTTCAGTTCGGCGGCGTGATAAATTTTGAACGCGCGATCAGCGGTCGCTTTGGCATCGTACGTCGCGTCGTACAATTGAAACCAAATATCCGCTGGTTCCATCGGCGCGTCGCCCGCGTAATGGATCACTGTGATCGTCGCGACCGGCACCGCGAGTTCAAAGCGCGCGGCATCGCGATTGAAGCGATCAAACGCGCGGCGCGCAATGGTCGCGTGGTGCGCGTGCGCGTCCTGGGTCAGCACGATGCCGAACGCGTCGCCGCCGAGCCGATAGACCGGCGCGTTGATTTCTTCCATCAAGACGATGCCGATCCATCGCATCACGTCGTCGCCGACCGCGTGTCCTTTGGTCGCGTTCACTTGCGCGAAGCGATTCACGTCGAGCGCGATCACGGAAAACGGCGTGCGCCCGGTAGCGCTAAAATGTTGCGTGAGCCATTCGCAAAAACTGACCAGCGTCTTACAGCCGGTCAACGGATCGATCCGAAAAATTTGTTGCGGTATTTGTGCAAGTTCCATCGCGCCTCCATCCGCGCCAAAATCCAGGTTTCTTGTAACTGCTCACCCTGTCATTGCGAGGAGGCGGTTTTTGCCGACGAAGCAATCCCCGCGATGCACGTCCGGATCAACCAGGTTGGGGATTGCTTCGCAAAAACCGCTCGCAATGACATGGGCTGAGTAGTTACGGTTTCTTTGAGAAACCTGGATTTTTCACCCCAGCACATTCTTGAGCAGATGCTCCGCCAAACGTTTGCCAAATCCCAGGATTGTCAACACGGTCGGGCGATCCAACGCTTCCGGGAAAACGCTCGCGTCGCACACGAAAAGATTTTTCGTGTGCGTTTGCAAATTCGCGTCGAGCATTTCGCAGACGCGCACGGTGCCGCTCGGATGCGTGCCGCGCAGAGGCGTGAGAAAAATCGTTTCGGGATCCGCGCCCGCGCGAATCAAAATTTTGCGCGCGACAATCGCGGCGTGATTCAAACGAAATTGATCGCGTGCGCTCATCGGTTTGGAAATTTCGCCTTCGAATGTGATGCCGCCGGAAATGTCGTCTTTGATTTTGATCATTACGCCGAGCGTGCGTCCCCAGCGATGCCAGGTGAACGGATATTGCGGACCTTTGAGCGCGGTGATGATCGGGTAGAGCAAGCGCGGGTCAATCAACGTCGAAAGCATATAACCGATTTCGTCGTCCGCGTATGCCCACGTCATCGGCGGTTCGTCGCCGATGCCCTTGTCTTTGCCCGCGCCGTACACCATCGCGGTCGTGTCCATCGTCATCCCGTGCCCGGCTTCAAAAAATCCGGCGTGTTGCAAAATCATTGGCGTCCCGATTCCGCCGGCGGCAAGCACGACGATTTTTGATTCGATCTCGAACGCTTGTCCGCGCAATGTGCCGCGCACGCCGCCGATCTGATCGCGCTCGATGATCAACTCGTCCACGCGCGCTTGCGTGATCAGTTCGCATCCAGCGGCGACCGCGTCGTCCACCCATTCGCCCGCGTTCCATTTCGCGCCGCATCGGCAACCGTACATACATTTCGCGCCGCAGTCGAGTCGCTTGGGGCGCATAAATTTCAAGAGCGGTTCCCAGTTGTAACCCAGGTCGAGCGCGGCTTCAGCGATCCGCGTCGAGGCGACGCCGCGTTGTTCGGGCGGCAGTGGCGCGATGCCGATTTCGGCGATGGTCTCTTCAACGTATTGACCGAGATCAATATGATATTTTTCTTTGAGCCACGCGGGCGGACGCGCCGCCGAGCCGCAGTACATACTCGTCGCGCCGCCGACCATCAACGGGCGAATGATGTTGAGACCTTCTTTCGTGAAGAGAAAACTGAAACGATCCGAATAGATTAGCGCGCCGAGCGGCGTGCCATAGTACGGCGCGCGGCGGTGATCACGTCCACGTTCGAGCAGGATCACTTTTTTGCCGGCGCGCGCGAGTTGCCGCGCGACCGACGCGCCGCCCGGTCCCGATCCGACAACGACAACTTCGGTTTGCTTTTTCATCGTAACCCCTTGGTGATCCGCGAATTACGCGAATGAACGCGAACAAAAAATGCCACGCGCGATTTTGAGTTTTGGATTCGACGCTTTAGCGGGTTGCTTGGTTGACCAATCACCGCGTAAACGCTCGACTCCGATTCGCACGATTCGCGTTATTCGCGGATCAAACATACTTCACGCGCGATCCGCGAATTACGCGAATGAACGCGAACAAAAAATGCCACGCGCGATCCGCGAATTACGCGAATGAACGCGAATAAAAAAGGCTACGCGCGATTTTGAGTTTTGGATTCGACGCTTTAGCGGGTTGCTTGGTTGACCAATCACCGCGTAAACGCTCGACTCCAATTCGCACGATTCGCGTAATTTGCGGATCAATCACGCTTCACGCGCGCCTCAATCAACTCGCGCTGTCGCGCAATGTCGCGTGGCAACGTTCGCAGTAACGCGAGCGATGCGCCGATGCCGACCGCGAACATCGCGAGCACGACGCCGCCGAATGCGACGCGCAATTCCGCCGCGTCGCTGACGACGCCGATCAAAAACGAAATAATCGCGATCACCAGGTTGAGAATCACGTTGCTCGTCGCGATCGTGCTGGCTTTCGTTTCGGGCGGCACGACTGCAAAGAAAACCAGGTTGACCGCCGGCATCGCCATATAGCCGACGAGACCCAGGACGAATCCCGCGAGCATCACCGAGGTCATTTCGAAAAGATTGAAGGTGATGAATGCCGCGCCGAGTCCGCCGATCATCGCGATCAACGCGACGATTGCCGGCGCGCGTTCGGTGCGCTGGCGCAAACGATCAATCGCGATGCCGCCGATCAGCGCGCCCAGCACGAATCCCAGGATCGCCGGCAAGAGCGCGAGCGCGGCGGCGTCCGCGTTCGGCGCGATGCGATAACGCGTGAAATAAATCGGCGCCCAGAACGCGAGCGACCAATTGATCGTTGCTTGCGCGGTGTCGAGCGCGAAACCGAGTAACGCGCTCGGCGTTGTCCACACGCGGCGCATCGCATCGAGCGAAAATTTGCCGCCGTACTCTGCCATTCCGCCGCGCGGTGGCTCGCGCACGATGAAAAAAACCAGGACGCCAAGCGCGATGCCGATGATGCCGAAAATCACAAACGGTTGCCGCCACTGCGCGGTGCCAATCGCGCTCGCGACGATCAACGCCGCCGCCGTGCCGACCGGATACGTCAAACTCATCAAGCCGATCAGCAAACCGTGTTTCTCTTTCGGCGCGCTGTCGGTGATGAGCGCGAACGACGACGGATTGAAACATCCTTCGGCGAAACTCATCGAAGCGCGTGCGCTCAACAGTTGTGGAAAATTTCCGACGAACGCGGTGAGCCAGGTCAGCGCGCTCCAAATAATCGCGCCGAGCGTGATCACATTTTTTCGCACCCAGCGATCTGAAAGCGGTCCCCAAAAAAGTTGACTGACGAGCGCGGCAAGAAAAACGGCGGAGCGAATCGCGCCGAGTTGTGTGTCGCTCATTCCCAGTTCCGCGCGCACGACCTCCGCGACTGGCGCGAGCAATTCCTTGTCCGCGATGTTGACGACGGAAACGAGCATTAGCAGAATCGTGAGGATGATCAGATAACGCGAGGTGAAGGGCATAAGTGTTCCTGGGATTGCGTAATCCAAAAAAATTGCGCGTTAGCAGTTGTCGGAGAACCTTGTAGCATAGCCCCTTGTGGGCGTTTTTTACGCGAGCCGACACAATTTTTCGGACGCCCACGAGGGGCTACGCTACCTCTCTGACAGAGCATGTGCGTGTTGCCGTCGCCACTCGAAGAGCGCGATCGCGAGCGCGTGCGTAACGTTCATCGAACCGTTCACACCGTACATCGGAATGTGGATCGCGCGCTGGCATTGGGCAAGGAGCGGCGCGGGGATGCCGCGTCGTTCACTCCCGATGATCAACGCGCACGGATCGGGCAACGCAGTTTCAAAAATGTTGGTGGATGCGTCGGTCAATTCCAACGCGATGAGCGGCGGCAACTTAGCGCACTGTTCCAAAAATTGCGCGGGCGTCCAAAATTCCCATTCGATCAACGCGTCGCAGTTGCGCGCGGTGCGCTGGATGCGCTTGCGTTCCTGGGGTGTGTCGGCGTTGACGAAGAGAACGCGCGGACTGCCCGCGGCATCGGCGATCCGTAACACACTACCGATATTTTCCAGTATCTGCAAACCCGCGGCGATGATCAACGGTCCCGGCACCACATGTCCTGCGCGCATTTGTTTTTGCCGCGCGTATAAAATTTGTCCGTCGAGTTGTTTGCCCGCAAGTAATTTGGTGTTCATAGATGTTTTGCGCGCGATTATAAACGCAATCGGCGCGCCACACAAGACCTGGAAAACAAAAATCCCTCGACACGGTGAGGGATTTGTGTTTCATTTTTCATGTAAGCGCGAGTGGGTGGGCTCACGCGCGTTCAGAATTTGCGCTCATCTGGCTCTGCCACCAGCCCGAGAGTGGACTGGTAGTAAAACTCCACACATCACTGCTGGTGCACAGCGATCCGTTGCACGCCTGGGCTTTCCAATAATACGTGGTGTTAAATTCTGCCCCGCCCGTGATAGTGCAGTTCCATTTGGGAAGATTGTTCGAGCCAAACGGGTTGGCAACCTGCTCGCATCTTCCCTGCACATCCGCCCCCAATCCTCCCGTCGCCGCATTAACCTTGGCGATTGCCTTGTCCAAATACCAGTACATCACGTTGTAATTATTCGCGCAGTTGGCGTTAGCCCCGTTGGTCGGCGCCAGACCCCATTGGGAAACATTGGTAAACGGCGTAACTTCCAAATCGGGAAAATTGTTAAGAATGGGGGAGCCGTTGCCAGGAGCGGCTAAAGTTGGTTTGGCGGGTGCGATTGCCGCGGGGCAACAGACGCGAGTGCATTGGAAAACATCATTACATGGTGAATTTGTGCAATTGCCAATGGTTGTTGGGCAATTAAATCCGTAGCTGACCAAAGTGGGGGTACAACTGTCACTAGGGTCGGGGTCGCCGCCGCCGAATCCACCCGCCGTATTCGACACCCAGGTCGTCACCACTCCACCGTCATTGATAATCAAGGTGTCGCAGGTAACCACTGGCACACACGTCGCCTCACAATTCTCACCACACTTGTAAATCCCACCCGCATCCTGCGTGTTCTGTATCAAGTTACCAATATCTGGCGGCGGACCACCGTTACCAGAAACGGGTTCGGGATATTCTTTTTCTCCACCATCACAATACGTCGTACATCCACCGCCAGGCGGAGATCCCATATCAATACAATCGTCCTCTGCCTCACAAAGCCGCGCCTGGACTTTCACCACAGTAAAATCAGACGACAGGAGAAAAAATAGAAACAATCCAAAAAGTAAAAATCTTTTCACCCTACATTCACTATGACGATCCCAGGAAGAAAAATCAAGACGGGATTATTTTTTAGGGGTGGGCGTGGCGCGTAAAAACTCGGTTACCTTCCCGCCATCTGCAAAAACCTGACCATCAGCCAATGGGTTTAATTTAATGTAATTCGCAACATTTCTAGACAGTAGCTTGATTCCTATAGCTCCAGATTCTTCCATTTGTGCAAACCTATCCCAGAACTCAGACTTGAATCTGACCATCTCTTCCCGCCCACTAACATCCATCCTCGGATCAATTCCCCTCAGTTTTAATTCCAATTCGTGGTCGGCAACAACCAACAACGCGGCAAGAAACCTTTGCATATGCTGATTAAATTCTCCATTTCTCCGTAAAGAGCCGCCGCCGCCGTACGGAGTTCTTTCGGAGGGAATCAGTGAGACATCGTTGATAACCAGAATAAACCGTCCATCGCTCGTCGGCTCCAACCTATAATCTTCTCTGCCACTTGGGTTCGTCCAGCCCGCCGAAAGATGGCGCACTTCAACCCCTGCCAATCCGTGAACCAAGCCATTAAGCGGGAATTTTTCCAAAACCTTGACAACATCAGGATGTTTTAAACCCAGTTCCAAAACGGTGGCAACGCTGGGAAAGGGCTTAAAAATATTCTTATCGTAGGCATCCGCTTCGTTGAACATATTTATATTTACCACCGCGCCACGGGAGAAAGTGGGGCGGCTGAGGGCGGTTAATAAATCCTGGGGCGTGCCGCCGAGGTCTTCGTTGATTGGAAGCGCAGTCAGCCATTGCTCTTTGCCCTGCCATTTTGTCCAGTAAAACTTGGTCTCGCCTTTGGGACCGATGCCGCCGCTGGGTTTTCGCACCATCTCGTCAGAATACGGAGTGTAACCAACAAGCGTGCCATCTGGCTCAACCTCAAGGCGGGCGAGAGAAATTTTGCCGTCCGCGGCGGTGGGAGGAACGCGCAAAAATTCTTTCGCGCCGGGCAACAACACCCACGCGTCGTTTGCAGTTTTCGATTGAATCACCACGAGCGCGCGTTTATCCGCGAGCCAGGTCGCGCTGATGCTAAAATCTTTGTCGTTGAAATTTTTGATCTGGGTTCGCGCGAGCGCAAGCGCGGCGGATGAGTCGGGCGCGGGCGTGGGTGTGATGGTCGGCGTTAAGGTTGGGAGAGGAGTTGAAGTGGAAGTTGGAATTGTGGTTGGCGCGAGCGTGGAGGTGGCAAGCGCGGTTGGCGCGGTGGTGGGCAGAGCGGGCGCGGTCGGCGCGGGCGTTGTGGGCGTGGGCGCGCAGGCGGAAAAAATAATTGTAACCAGAATGAGCGCAAAAAAATTTAGCGTGTGATTCAAGCCAAAGTGTTTTTTCATTCGACACCTCCATCGCGCTGGGCGCGCTCCGCCCTTCCGGCGCCGCGCGCAAACGCGGGATCAGAACGCGCGCGTCCAGAAACTATTTTTAGCAAGCGATACAAACTATAGATGGTGAGAAAATGATTTGAAACCGCGTCAACGAATGGCAAACCGCAAAGCGTAAACGAATGGTGCCGCTCATTCGTTTACGCTTCGCGGTTGCGCGAAGCGATTCGTTGACGCGAATTTCCAAAGCTCAA
>JACRPR010000077.1 GCA_016223105.1 Chloroflexota bacterium
GGCGCGATCAAAGAAGACACCGCGATTGGCATTTTGTTCGCGGCGATGTTGTCGCTTGGCGTCGCGCTGATCAGCACGATCAAAACGTACGCGCTCGATCTCACGCACATTTTGTTTTGCAATGTGCTCGGCGTCAGCGTCAACGATCTCATCATCACCGGCGCGCTCGCGCTGATTGTGCTCGCGACGATCATCGCGTTGTTCAAAGAATTTTTGGTGATCTCATTCTACCCGGTTCTCGCGGCGACTCTGCGTTTGCCCGCCGAGTTATTACGCTATGGATTGCTCGTTCTGCTCGCGCTGACGATTGTCGTGTCATTGCAAACGGTCGGCGTCGGTTTGGTCGCGGCGATGCTCGTTACCCCGGCGGCGACCGCGTACTTGCTCACGCGCCGGCTCGCGGTGATGATGGTGATCGCCGCGGGCATCGGCGCGTTTTCGAGCATCGCCGGACTGTACGCGAGTTTTTACAGCAACGTCGCGTCCGGCGCGGCGGTCGTGTTGATCGCGACCGCGCTTTTTCTGCTCGCGTTTTTGTTCGCGCCCGCGCGCGGCATCGTGTGGCGCGCGCGCCGATGACTTGCCAGGTTTGCTTTTCTCGACTATCATAACCCGCGATGATTCATCTGCAACCGATTGGAATTGTGCGGAACGGGATCACTGCCGATCAGCGCGGCACGCGTTGGCAAGACCTGGTTTCCGAAATCGTGATTGACGACGCGTGGCGCGCGATGCTCGATGGTGTCGCGGAATTTTCGCACATTTGGGTTGTCTTTTTTATGGATCGCATTGCCGCGCCGGATGCGCCGCGCGTGCGCCCGATGAAGCGCGCCGATTTGCCGCGCGTCGGAATTTTCGCAACGCGCACACCCGCGCGCCCGAATCCCATCGGCATCCGCGCGGTGGAACTGCTCGAAGCGCGCGATAATGTTTTGCGCGTGCGCGGACTCGACGCGCTCGATGCAACGCCGGTGCTCGATCTCAAACCGTACCTCGCGCGCGGCGACGCGCTTGAAAACACGCGCGTCCCCGCGTGGGTTACGCAAGCGTGGAGCGATTCGAAATAATGGCGCGCGTTTCCACTTCACAAGCGATTTTCATTTTTATTTTCGCGATCCTCGCGCTGATTTTGCTCAACGGTTACGCGCAAAACCTGGTCGCGGATTATCGCGCAAACACCTGGCTCGTTTTGCTCGGCACACTCGTTGGAATGATCGCGCTCATCCTGATCGCGCGGGGACGCGTCGCGATTGAGTGGGACGCGTGGGAACTGTTTGGATTCAGCGCGACCGTGATCGGCGTGTGGTTGTATTTTGTTTTGCCCGCGCTCCCCACGCTCTTGCCGCCGACGCAATCCTCCGACGCGGTGCGGCATTATCTTCAAGCGATGTTCTCGTACCCCGAAGGCAAACTTGTCAGTTGGTATCCGGCGGGCGGCGCGTTCATCGTCGCGAATTTCGCGCGCTGGTTGTTTATTGATCCACTCCGCGTTCTGCATCCCATCGCCGCGAGTTTTATCGCGTTAAGCGCGGGCGCGGTGTACGGAATCGCGTGCGCGATGTTGCGCGCGACGCGCGCTCAAAAAATTTTCGCGTTGATTGCGCCCGCGTTGCTCTTTGCGCCCTGGTCGTACTTTGCTGGGATTATCATGTGGGAGCAGTACTTTTTCGCGCAAGCGTTCGCACACTATTTTATTCTTGCCGCGTTCTGGTTCACTGCGAGTTACGCCGCGCGCCCGCATCCGATTTTTGCCGGCTTGATCGGCGTCGCTCTGCTCGGCGTCGTCGTCGCGTATCCGATTCTCGTGCCGTTGCCGCTCGCGCTGTTCGCGCTGATCGTCGGCGCGCAATTTTTTTCAAAGCGAAGCAAACGCGCGCTGATCATTCTCGCGATTTTTTTCGCGCTGATGATCGGAATCGGCATCGCGTTGGAACGCGGCGGCATTCTCGAATTGCGGACCGCGCAAGTTTCCGCGAGCGGCGAAGTCGGCGAAGGCGGCGTAACGACGCCATCGCTCGACGCACTCGGCGGCGCGATTTTTTTACTGCTCGCGTTTGCCGGGGTTCCGTTCGCGTGGCGCGCGGGCATCGCGGGCAAAACGCTCGTCGCGTTTTTGATCGCGTGGACCATGCAATTCATCGCGTTCGTCATCGCGCAATCGGTGATTCAACTCTCCGCGTATCGCGTGGATAAAACATTTTACATTCTCGCGTTTCCGCTCGCACTCTTTGCCGCGCGTTTGCTCGCGCGTTTGCTCGCGCGATTTTCAGCGCGGATCGAAATGATGCCGCGCGCGGCACTGCTCGCGTTGATCGTGATCGCGAGCGCGGGAATTTTGATCGCGCGTCCGCCGCGCGCGTTCGCGCTCTTTTCCGAATCGGAATTGCAAATCGCGTTGTGGGCGAAGCAAAATCTCGACACGTATCACATCGCGTATCTCGATCCCAGCCCGGTGCGCGCGTATTGGCTCGCGTTCGGGTTGTGGCGCGAGACGTTGCCGAACGAATGGTTTCAATGGATTCCGGCGGGCGCGAAACTCGGACCAAAAAATTTTGCGGAATGGCAAAACGATCCGGCGTGGCATCGCTACGTTTTGGTGTCTGATGTAGAGACGTTGCAGGCAACGTCTCTACGCGTCGTGCATCAAATCGGCGCGAGCGCGATTCTGGAAAAAGATGCGCCGCGCATTGCCGCGCCGATTCCATTGCGCCCCGATGTGTGGTATTTCGATTCGACGTTGAAATTGCTCGGTTACGATTTCGCGCGCACGACGTTCGCGCCGGGCGACACGATCACGCTGACGACGTACACCGAATCCATTTATCCGCCGCCCGCAACGGTCGCGTGGCGCGTCGAGTTGGTGGATCGCGCGGGCAATGGATTGAGCAAGGTCGAGCGCGATCCGTTCGCAAATAAATTTCCGGTGCAACGTTGGCATCCCGGCGAATTTGCGCGCGACGAGTGGTCGCTCGCGTTTCCGGCGAACGCCGCGCCCGGCGTGTACGATGTGCAAATGCAAATGTTTCGTCGCGCGGACGGCGATATTCGAAGCGTGTTTCGCGTGTCATCGTCCGGCGCGATTCAGCAACACATCACCGCCGCGCCGATTGCGCGCGTGAAAATTCCAATGCCGCCGCCAAGCGCGGACGAGCAACGCGCGATGACGCGGCTCGATGTGCGCGTCGGCGATGCGTTTGTGTTGTTGGGGTACGCGCTTGAATCGCGCCGCGGTGCGCCGACCATCGAACTCGCGTTGTATTGGCAGAGCATCGCGAAAACAGAAAAAGATTTTACCGTGTTCGCACATTTGCTCGACGCGTCCGGCAAAATCATCGCGCAGAGCGACGCGATGCCGGGGCGGGGCAGTTATCCGACTTTGATCTGGGACGCGGGCGAAATTATCAAGGACACGCACACGCTCACGATGCCGGCAGACGCGCGCGCGCCATTCGCGCTCGCGATTGGAATGTACGACGCAGAGCAAAAACGTTTGCCGATTGGCAACGACAACAAAATTATTTTGGATTTAGGATTTTAGATTGTAACTACTCAGGTGTCATTGCGAGGAGGCGGTTTTTGCCGACGAAGCAATCCCCGCGTTGTGAATCCGGATCGACCAGGTCGGGGATTGCTTCGCAAAAACCGCTCGCAATGACATGGGCTGAGTAGTTACTTTAGATTTAGGATTTAGGATTTAGGATTTGCTCACGGCGCGGAGATTTCTCGCTTCGCTCGAAATGACGGTGGATACTCAAAGCATAAATCAGAAATCGAAAATCAAAAATTACCATGCAACTTGCTCGCGCATTCAGAATTCGAACCAAAGAGGTGATTGCGTTTGTCGGCGGCGGCGGAAAAACCGCGGCGATGTTTCGACTCGCGCGCGAACTTGCCGCGCAAGGCAAGCGCGTGATCACGACGACGACAACGCGCCTCGCCGCGTCACAAATTCGGCACGCGCCCAAACACCTGGTTTACGATTGGGCGGTGGATTTTCCGGTGCGCGCGTGCGAAACACTCGCGCGGTATCCGCATCTGTTGGTGATCGGCAATGAAACCGAAGATGGAAAATTATTGGGCGTGCCGCCCGCGCTCGTGGATGAATTGATCGCGATGGACGATGTGGACGCGGTGATCGTCGAAGCGGACGGCGCGCGGACGCGACCGTTCAAAGCGCCGGGCGAACACGAGCCGGTGATTCCCGACTCGACGACCTTGCTCGTGCCGGTAATCGGCGTGCGCGCGCTCGGTGGAAAAATTGACGACGCGCACACGCATCGCGCGGACATCGTCGCGCGACTCGCGGGCGCGCGCGTCGGCGAAGCGATCACGCCGAACGTCGCGGCGCGCGTGTTGACGCACGCGGAAGGCGGAATGAAACATCGCCCGCGCGACGCGCGCGCGCTCGCGTTGATCAACCAGGTCGAGAGCGACGCGCAGATCGAAACCGCGCGCGCGCTCGCGCGCTTGTTGTTGGGGTACGGCGAAATGGATGGCGTCGCGCTCGGCGCGGCGCAACGCGAAGACGCGGTACGTGAAATTTATCGGCGCGTCGCGGTCGTTGTGTTGGCCGGCGGCGCGGGCACGCGGATGGGCGACCAGGTCAAGCAATTGCTCGAATGGCGCGGCGCGACCTTGCTCGAAAACGCGCTCGCCGTCGCTCTGCAATCCGCCGCGAACCAGGTCATTGTCGTGCTCGGCGCGCACGGCGATGAACTCCGGCTCAAATTGCATCGCACGACCGCGCAGATCATTCTCAATCGCGATTGGGAAACCGGGCACGCGTCGAGTATGCGCGCGGGCGTGCGCGCGATTCCGCCGCAAATTGACGCGGTCGTATTTCTCAACGCGGATCAACCGTTCGTTACCGCGGAGGTAATTGATCGCGTCATTCAACGCCAGCGCGAAACGGACGCGCCGATTGTCGTCGCGAGTTTCGCCGGACGGCGCGGCAGTCCGGCATTATTTGATCGCGCGCATTTCGACGAATTAATGACGTTGGAAGGCGAGCAGGGCGGACGCGAATTATTGTTTCGCCACGCGGAGCAAGTCGAGACGGTGTTGTTCGACGACGCGCGATTGGGCTTTGATCTTGACACGCCGGACGATTACACGCGCGCGTTGACGCTGTAGAAACCCGAAGGGGCTTCAAGACCCTTCGGGTTTTTCCGGCAAATTGACATCACTTTGGGGGCGTGGTATATTTCGCCCGCGCAACTCCGGCAGAGGCGCGATTTTTGATTGCCAGCAATTCCGCGCTGGCTTTTTATTGTGAACGCAACAACCTGGCTCGCCCGAATCGAACGACAGCGCGACGTGATGTATCGCCGAACGCGCGCGCGGCGCGTGCGGACGCTCACGGACGCGGCGCAGTTTAGTGATACGGTCGGTTTTTCTCTTCTGTTCGCCTCCGCGGAAGGCATTGAACTACCATCACTCTTTGAAGCGGTGAAAGGTCGCCGCGACGCGCATATTGAAGATTGGGACGCGGACTCGGATCGCGTGTGGGTGTGCGGTCGCGGAACGCGGCGCGTGGGTCTCGCAAATTTTCGATTTGACCGCGCGCTGGTTCGCGCCCCAGGTCGCGCGCGCGGCGCGCTTGAATGTGGATGACGCGCGACGCGCGCTTGTGCAACGGTACGTCGCGACGGTGATCGCGTGCACCGCGCCGATGATCGCGCGCGTGTTTGGTTTTTCGCGCGTGATGACGCGCCAAGTCGTCGCCGATTTGATCGCGCGCGGTGTGATCGCGCAAAAATCAGAATGGATCATTTCAAACGTTGAACAGGAAGCGTGAGTATGTCAATTAGTTTGCCGGCGGTCGTGCGTTTGCTCCTGCCGCACGGGCAGGTCGAAGAAATGAAACTCGAAACGTATCTCGCCGGCGCGGTCGCCGCCGAGATCGGGACGAGCGCGCCAATTGAAGCGCTCAAAGCGCAAGCCGTCGCGTCGCGCTCGTATGTCGTGTCCGCGCAACGGCATCAGGAACAAAACGCGGATGTGTGCACGACCGCGCATTGTCAAAAATGGAAACGCGTCGATCCGGTGACCGCGCCCGAAGTGTTTCGCGCGGTGAGCGAAACCTGGGCGATGGTCGCGATTTACGAAGGCAAATTGATCAATGCGTTTTTCTTTGAGCATTGCGACGGGCGCACGCGCAACGCGGACGAAATGTTGATGCCGGCATTGCCGTACTTGCGCGGCGTGGATTGTCCGTGCGGATTTCTCGCGATGAAAGGGCACGGCGTCGGCATGTGCAAGCGCGGCGCGATTGTGATGGCGCGGCGCGGCGCGGCGTTCGAACAAATTATGCAACATTATTATCGCGGCATTGTCGTTATTCACGCCGCGCGCCAAGACAAGATCACCGCCGAGGCGCGCGAGAATCAACCGATCAGCGCGCCGGTCGCGCCGGCGGTCGAATTGAAACCGCGCCCGCGGGTTCGCAAGAAAAAAGAACCGGAAGCCGCGCCGCTCAAAGTTGAACGTCCCAAAAGCGCGACGATGTCGCTTGAGAGCAAGCCGGAAAAATTGGATCGCGCGACTCAGTCGGTCGAGAGCAAGCCGGAAAAATTAGAGCGTCCGAAAAGCGCGCGCACACAATCGCCCGCGTCGCCGCCGGAACCGCGCCGGACGCGTTCAAGCAAATCTGCGCCGGCTGAATCTGCGCCGGAGGTTGGCGCATCATCGGATTTACTCAAGCGCATTGATTTGCCGAGCGAGCCGCTACGCGCGCCCATCGAAACCCAGGTTGCCGCGCTCACGCGCGAAATTGAATCACTGCGCGCGCAAATCGAAACCCAGGTTGCCGCGCCCGCGCGCGAAGTTGAATCGCCGCGCGCGCAAATCGAAACCCAGGTTGCCGCGCCCGCGCGCGAAGTTGAATCGCCGCGCGCCGAAATCGAAATGCCGGTTGTTGCGCCTGTGCGCGAAGTTGAATCGCCGCGCGCCGAAATCGAAACGCCGGTTGTCGCGTCCGCGCGCGAAGTTGAATCGCCGCGCGCCGAAATCGAAATGCCGGTTGTTGCGTCTGTGCGCGAGGTTGAACCGCCGCGCGTAGAAATCGAAACGCCGGTTGTTGCGCCCGCGACTGAAATCGAAACGCCACGCGTCGCGTTAGATTTTCCGGTCGCGCCGAGTGCAATCGAGGAAGAACCAGCAACACCGCGCGTGCAATTAGATTTTCCGGTCGCGCCACGTTCGGTCGAAGAGGCACCGGCAACGCCGCGTGTGCAATTGGATTTTCCGGTCGCGCCGCGCGCGGTTGAAGAAGAACCGGCGACGCCGCGTGTGTCACTCGATTTTCCAATCATCGCGCCAGCGGCGCGGTTCAAGCCGAATGTGCCGGCAGAACCTGCGCCGCGCATCACTCCGCTCGCGCCGCTCTCGCAAGAAACATCGTCGGTGATCGCGCGGCGTGTGCATGTGGATTCATTGCCGGGCGAGCGAATGATTGCCGGGTCGTTGCCGCGCGGCGGAATCAAAGTTTTGATTCAAGACCCGCACGGCAATCAAACGTTCGTGATCAGCGGCACTGCGCCGGATTATGGCTTGGGTGGATTTGAGCAGGTCGTCGAAGAAGATGGAATGTATTTGGTAACGATTGGCGGACGCGTGATCGAAGTACTCGTGCAAGGCGAGACCGCGTTCATTCACGCGGATACGGTGTTCTAAAAAAACCTGGAAGGTCTTCAAGACCTTCCAGGTTTTTTATTTGCAAATTCTTGCTTGGCTTGTTGCACCAACCCAGGATCGCCCAACAGATCAATCGCGGTCAGCGCCATTCCTTTTGCCGCGTTCAGCATCCCCGCGTGTCCCGCATCTGAAATCGCCGCGTCGCGAAATTCAATCGTGTGTCCCGGAATTCCTTCAGGTCCAATCGCGATGTACGGATGCAATGCCGGGACGACTTGACTGACATTCCCCGTGTCGGTCGAACCCATTCGCTCGTTCGCGCGCAGTTCGTCAATCGGCACGCCGAGCGCGCGCCAATTATCCGCGAACACGCGCGCCAGCACGCTGTTCGAAATCATTTCCGCGTAACCGGGTTTCGCGGTGTACTTTAACTGCGCGCCGGTCGCGATGCCTGCCGCGTTCGCGCAGGCGATCACGCGTCGCAAAATTTCATCGGCGTATTTTTGGGTCGCGGCGCGTACGCTGAATTGCGCGGACGCGAAATCGGGAATGATGTTTGCCGCCGAGCCGCCGTTCGTGATGATGCCGTGTACGCGCGCGTCCGCGCGCAAATGCAACCGCAGCGCGTTGATGTTGTTGAACGTGAGGATGACGGCTTCGAGCGCGTTGATGCCATCGTCCGGCGCGGCGGCGGCGTGCGCGGCGCGACCGGAAAATTCGAGGTTGAGGCGCGTGGATGCGAGCGAGCCGCGCCCGATCATTGTGCGCCCCGATGGGTGAACGATCAGCGCGGCGTCCACGTCGTCGAACACGCGATTGTTGATCAAAATAATTTTTCCGCCGCCGCCTTCTTCGCCCGGCGTGCCGATCACGACGACGCGACCTGGTAATTGTTCCATTACCGCGCGCACGCCGATGCCCGCGCCGATTGCCGCGCCCGCGATGAGATTGTGTCCGCACGCGTGTCCGATGTCGGGAAGCGCGTCGTACTCGGCGAGAAGCGCGATTGTCGCGCCGCCGCGATTGCCGGGACAATCCGCGCGAAACGCGGTTTCCAATGTGCCGACGCCGCGCGTTACCGCGAACCCGTTTTGTTCGAGCGTGGCGCACAAAAGTTGCGCCGCGTGAAATTCTTGAAACGCGATTTCGGGATGCGCGTGCAAACTTGCGCTGAGGTTGACGAGTTCGGCGCGCCGCGCGTCAATCGCGGCGAGCGCGCGCTGTTTGAGATCAGTGATTAATGACATCATGACTCCGTAATTCATAATTCATAATTCGTAATTCGTAATTCGTAATTCGCAATTTACGCTTTATTCTTGTCCATAAAATCAGTGAGAAATTCAACCGCTTTGCTCAACGCCGCGTCAACAATTTCTTTGCCGATCTCTTCGCTCGCGAGCGTTGCATCACCAAGCGAGCCGTTCTCAGTGATTTCGTCGAACGTGTACGGCGTGTTGATCGCGCCGCTATTGCCTTTGCCGAGAAATTTGTACGGATATCCCTTGATCGCGCCGCGCGTGATCCGCTCGCGCTTGACGACATTCGGTGCGAGATACATTGCCTGCGATGTTTCGCCTTCGCACGCGTGCCCGCTGATGCACGATTTGACGCGCGCTTTGATGATCTCGGTCGCGAGCGAAGTGAAACTCGACCACGCGACATCTATGCCGAGTTCGTGGCGCAGTTTCACGCTCATCACATCGAGCGATGCCTTGTTGCCGCCGTGTCCGTTCACGAAAAAGAATTGCCGGATGCCGTGTTCGCGCAAACTCCACACGACATCGTAAATGAGCGCGTGAAAGGTTTCCGCGCGCAAGGTGATCGTGCCGGGAAACGCCATGTGATGAAACGAAATGCCGAATGAAAGCGGCGGCGCGAGAATGACGCGCGGATACAATTCGGCGGTGAGCAATTTGCTAAATTCGTACGCGCGCGCCGTGTCCACCTCGAACGTCATGTGCGGACCGTGTTGCTCGAACGAGCCGGTCGGAATGATCGCGAGCTCTGCGTGCGCGAGCGCATCGCGTGCGTCTTGCCAGGTCATTTCGGCGAGGATAAAGGCGTTGGACATTGTAACCTCTTTAAGATAAATGGTAAATCGTAAATCGTAATTCGTAAATCGTAATTCGTAAATCGTAAATCGTAAATCGTAAATCGTAAATCGTAATTCGTAATTCGTAATTCGTGATTCACGATTCGGGGGTACGTTTCAGTAATCCGTACGCGCAACCCATTGCGATCAACCCCGCGCCATCGAAGACAATAAAGCGCGCGCCGGTCGCGATCAGCGCGGAATGTTCCGGCGATAATGTGAGCGCGAGCCAGGTTTCGCCGATAATGCCAATCGTTTGTTGAATCAAAATGATTTTGAATAGAGTTTTCTGCGTGCGCGGATCGAAAATCACCGGCGGGTAAGTCGCGTTCCACAGCAAAAACAAAATGCCGAACGCTTGCACGACGACGCGCCCCGGTTCGCCGGCAAGTTCGAATCCGCCGACGTACGATCCTGGGTCGAAGAGGAATGTGAGCGCGCACCAGAGGTTGATCGCAAACACCGCGCCGACGGTGAAACGCGCGAACCACTCGCGGCGCGTTTTCATTCCGCGATTGCCGCGACGGTTTGCGCGCGATGCGCGGCGAAACTTTCAATCGCGAAAATAATCAGCGCGAGCCACACGAAACCGAAACCGATCAGTTGCGATTGATTGAACGGTTCGCGATAAATTAGTACGCCGCACAAAAATTGCAGAGTCGGCGCGATGTACTGCAAAATGCCGACGAGCGAAAGCGGAATCCGCCGCGCCGCCGATGCGAACATCAACAGGGGCACGGTTGTCGCGACGCCCGCGCCGGCGAGCAAAAGATCCGCGGCGATGCCGGTGTGCAGAAACGCGCCGGCGCCAGTCGTTTCGACAAAAAATAAATAGAGCAATGCCGGAATAAAAAGAATCGCGGTTTCCAACGCGAGACCGTAGAGCGAATTGAGCGGCGCGGTTTTTTTGACGAGTCCGTAAAACGCGAACGAGAACGCGAGCGTCAATGCGATCCAGGGAAGCGAGCCGTACGTGAGCGTGAGGTACACGACGCCAATCGTCGCCAAACCAATCGGAAGCCATTGCCACGCGCGCAAACGTTCGCGCAAAAAGATCACGCCGAGCAAAACGCTGATCAGCGGATTGATAAAATAACCGAGCGCTGTTTCGACGACGAACCCGGCGTTGACGCCCCACACATACACGAACCAATTGACGCCGACGACGATTGCCGCGATAAAATAAATTCGCAGTGCGCGCGGCGATTGGATCGCCGCGCGAAACGCCGACCATTGGCGCGTGACCAGGATCACACCAATCAAAATCAGACACGACCAAATAATCCGATGTCCGATCAATTGGATCGCCGGGACGTGGACGAGCCACTTCCAATAAATTGGAAACAAGCCCCAACAGATGTATGCGCCAATCGCGTACCAGATTCCTCTGTTCATTTTCCTTCAGCCGTGTACGGCGCGTGGCGATCCAGGTTGCCGACGAATTGCGGCAAGCGCGTGTGTCCCAGCCGTTGGCGAATCGCTAGATTCTCGCCGATGTGATACCAATAGTGATAGATCGTGCGTTGGATGAGCGATCCGAAAAGATAACGACTCGGTTTGCCGTTTTTGATGACGCGTTGTTGCAACGATTCCGTTGTCAACGTGTCAAGCCAGGGATCGGCGGCGCGTGTGATCGTGTTCCACGCCTTCCACATTTCCGCGCGCGCGGGAGTGCTCGCCGGCGCGCCGTACGCGAACAAATCGTTCATCTCCGGCAGAAGCAATTTGCCTTGTCCGTAAAACACAAAATAGCGTTGTTCTTGCCAGGTGAGATGACCAATGTTCCAAGCGATGCAATTCATCGGCAGAAAGCGTTTGCGCGCGTCAGCATCGCTGAGACCTTTGAGCGCGCGCTTGAATTCGTTTCGCGTAAAGCGGAGTTGGACGACGAGTGGATGTGGCATAGTTGCTCCTTACATCAACTTTTCAAAACCAAGCTTGTTCACCAAAAAACGATCGGCATCTTCGAGATTCAACATATATTTCGGCGGACGCGGCGTGCCGTCGCTGTTGCGTCCTTGGTGATAAATTTCCAAATGACGCACATTGCGCGAATGAATGACCAAAAATAAAATCTCCGTCAAGACCGCGCGCCTCTTGCGATAACGCGATACGCTGGTACGCTGTTCGCGTGCGATCTCGTATTTCGATTTTCCACCGTTTAATTGTGTGTGCCACTTTTGAAAAGTTCGATTCGCGTCGTTGTATTCGACATCGCAGAGCGCGACGATCAAGCCATGTTTGCCATATTGTTGGATGCTTCGATCCATCGCGGCTTGATCGTTGAGAATTGCCCGGTGATCGTCTGACTTGATCGCTTTCGATTTGAAATCCCAGTTGATACTGCGCTGGGCATCGAATTTTCCCAGTTTTTCTCCAGCTCGGATCATGACGATTTCCTTGCCCGGAATTCCAATCACAGGTAAGCGTTCAGCCCCGTCTGTCATTGCGAGCGGTTTTTGCGAAGCAATCTCCACCTTGGCGATCCGGACTTGACACGCGGGGATTGCTTCGTCGCAAA
>JACRPR010000131.1 GCA_016223105.1 Chloroflexota bacterium
GCACGGTTGTCCTGGTTGGCGTGAATCTGCATCGCATGAAACTTGACCTGACGCCGGTGTGGTATCAAGAAGTGAATCTTATCGGCGCGGTCGGTCACGATGTCGTAAATTGGCAAGGCGAAAACATTTCGACATTTGAACTAGCCATGCGCTGGATGCAAACCGGCAAATTGAAAACCGATGGACTCGTGACACATCATTTCGCGTTGGACGATTACCGCACCGCGTTCAACGTGGCAACAGATAAACGCACGCATCGGTCGATAAAGGTGGTGTTTGATATGTGAGACGTGATGCGTGTTGCGTAATCCGTAATCACATCAACGGAACACGCACCACGCAATACGTAATACGTGATTTGAGATATGCATTCCGCACAATTTTGAATTCCCAAAGGAGGAACAAATGTCAACGACCGCACCCGGCATGTCCACGCGCCGCGAACGCATCGCGTGGTATCTGTACGATTTCGGCAACTCGGCGTACGCGTCGGTCGTTTTGCTCGCAGTCTATTCCGCGTATTTTCAAAAAACCGTCGTCGGCGGCGCGGAAGGATCGCGTTGGTGGGGCATCGCGATCGCGATCGCGATGATCCTGGTCGCGATTGCCGCGCCGATTATGGGCGCGATCGCGGATTATTCCGGCTCGAAAAAACGATTTTTGTTTTTCTTTACCGGTCTCGCGGTGTTGTTCACCGCGCTCCTCTTTTTCACCGAAAAGGGCACAATTGCACTGGCGATTGCGCTGTTCATTCTCGCGGAAATTGGTTATCGCGCCGCGCAAATTTTTTACGACGCGCTCTTGCCGGAAATCGCATCGCAAAATGAGATGGGGCGCGTCGCGGGCATCGGCTGGGCAATCGGCTCGGCGGGCGGCATTGTGATTTTGCTGATCGTCCTGCCGCCGATTCTGATGACGAAAAGCGATTTGCTCATCGTGCGCGGCTCGCTCGTGCTCACCGCGATTTTCTTTGCATTGTCCGCCGCGCCGATTTTCCTCTGGTTGCGCGAGCGCGCGCAAGGCAAAGCGTTGCCGCGCGGCGAAAATTATTTTAGCGTCGCGATCAAACAATTGCGCGAGACGATTCAAGCCGCGCGCGGGTTTCGCGAATTTATCAAATTTATGATCGCGTTTCTTGTCTACAACGAAGGCGTGATTATGGCGCTCGATTTCGCGGCGATCATCGGCGCGGTGCTGTTCGGCTTGGAGCAAACCGGGTTGATCATTTTCTTTATCATCGTGCAAGCGACGAACGTGATCGGCGCGCTCGCGTTCGGCTGGATGCAGGATCGGTTCGGCGGCAAGCGTTCACTCACGCTCGCGATTCTGTTGATGGTCGCGTGCATCGCCGCGTTGTACCTCGCGCAAAATCAGACCCAGTTTTTCATTATCGGCGCGGTCGTCGGCGTCGCGATGGCGGGCATTCAATCGGTCAGCCGCGCAATGGTCGCGACGTTTACGCCGCCCGGCAAGAGCGGAGAATTTTTCGGATTCTTTGCATTGACCGGGCGCACGTCGTCGTTCATCGGTCCGTTCGTGTTTGGTTGGATCGCGGCGGAGGCGACGTTGATGTATGTCGCGCAAGGGCAAGCGCAAACGCTCGCGGAACAAGCGGGGCATCGCGTCGCGATTCTCGCGATTGGCGCGTTCTTGATCGCGGGCTGGGCTTTGCTCGCGTTTGTGAATGAACGCAAGGCGCGGGACGCGGCGGGCGGTTGATTTCTTCCACTGACGGAAAGGAACACGGACGGAAAATAAAATAGCCACCCATATAATCAAGGTGTGATGACCGGTTGTTTGTCGAGGGATGAATTTTTCCACTGACGGAAGGGAACACGGACAATTTAATATCAAGTCAGCGATCTCTTCCGTCAGTGGAATGATTTTGGGGAGGTGAAGCGCGATGGTCGAGTTGCGACACGAGCAACTGTCGTATCAAGTTCGCGGACTGATCTTCGAGGCGCGCAAGAATTTGAAAACAGGATGGGCAGAGGAAATTTATCATCAAGGGTTAGCGCAATTGTTGCGCGAAAATAGAGTTCCGTTTGAATCCAAACCGCGCAAGACCTTGATTCACCGCGGCATCGCGATCCATTCGTTCGAGTGTGATCTAATTGTCGCGGAACGGATCATTCTCGAATTGAAGGCGTTGCCAGAGAACGCGTTCGCGCCTGCCCATTACGCACAACTCATCAACTACCTCAAATGCTGGAATAAAGATCTGGGCTTGTTGGTCAATTTTGGGTCATCTACCGCCCAGATCGAAAGAGTTGTTTGGGATGAACCTGAATGGGCAATTCAAGAAGATTATGCTTCGATTAAAACCGATCTGACCGGAGCGGATCGGGTATGTCTTCGGCAGATTCGCCAAAACATTTTCACGATTGGTAAACAGTACGGGTTTGGGTATTTCGATACCGTTTATCGAAAACTGGTTGCTGTCGAAATGGCGCACAGTGGACTCGAGTGTAGGGCTGAGGTTGAAATTCCGGTCAAATGGGGTGACACGATTCTGACGCGGCAAGGCAGTGAGCATTTGCTTGTTGCAAAATGTTTCCTGATCAACATTCAATCACTCCGTGCCCGACCATCAAGATACGATTTTGCACAGATGAAAACATTTCTGAACCATCTCAACCTCAAGTTTGGAATCATCGTGAACTTTGGTAAAAAACAACTGCAAATCCATACGGTTAATCGAGAGTGAAAAATAAATGTCCGTGTTCTTTTCCGTCAGTGGAAAGCCCAAAGAGAAGTTGAAGAAATCAAAAGTTCCCAATCGAGAGATAAAAAAATGTCCGTGTTCTTTTCCGTCAGGGGAAAAGAAAATTCAGGAGAAAAAATGTCCGAAATCACCGGCGGTGAATTGTTGTTGAAATGTTTGCACGCCGAAGGCGTTACGACCATCTTTGGCGTGCTCGATGGAAGTTACAACGCGTTCCTCACGAAACTCGACGCGTACGGAATGCGTTTGATCGCGCCGCGCCACGAAGCCGCGGCGGCGCACATGGCGGAAGCGTGGTCGCGCGTGCGCGGCGAACCAGGTGTCGTGATCGGCGGCATCGGACCCGGCGCGGCGAATATGGTGTCGGGCGTTATCACCGCGTACGCCGAAGGCAGTCCGCTGATCGTGTTGAGCGGTCAACGCCGCCGCAACATCATTGATCCGGATCGCGGCGGATCATTTCAAAATGTTGACCTGGTCGATCTCTATCGCCCGATCACGAAACACAGCGCGGGCGTGCGCGATTGGAAACGCCTGCCGGAATACATTCGCCGCGCGTATCGCATCGCGACGAGCGGACGACCTGGTCCGGTGTACATCGAAATTCCCGAAGACATTACGCGCGGCACCGGCGATCCCGATTCGATCAATGTCTGGTCGCCGGAACAATATCGCGCCGGCAAAGTGGGCGCGGGCGATCCTGGGTTGATCGAACGCGCGGCGGAGTTGTTGGTCAACGCCCAGCGACCGTTTTTGCACGCGGGGATGGGCGTGTCCTGGTCGTGCGCGTGGGAAGAATTTGTCGCGCTCGGCGATCATCTCTCCGCCGGATTGAGCGCGTCGCTCGGCGCGCGCGGCGTTGTGCCGGAAGATCATCCGCGTTATTTGCGCCCGCTCAATCGCGACGCGCTCGAAGCCGCGCGATCCGAAGCGGATGTCGTCCTGGTGGTTGGATCGCGTTTGGGTGAACTGGATGGCTGGGGACGCGCGCCATCCTGGGGCGATCCGTCCGCGCAAAAAACAATTCACGTTGACGCGGATCCGCAATCAATCGGCTTGAATCGCCCGGTGGATGTCGGCATCGTCGGCGATGCGCGCGTCGTTCTGCGCGATCTGTTGACCGCGATCAAAGCGCGCATTGCGCCGCGCGCGGAACATGCGGACTGGGCGCGCTATCGCGAATTGACACGCGAGTGGGAAGCGCGACTCGAAGAAGCATTGCAATCGGAAGGCATCAATCCCGGCGCGATGATCCGCGCGGTGCGAAACTTTTTCCCGCGCGATGCCATCGCCGCGATGGACGGCGGCAACACGAGTTTGTGGTGCGCGAATTACAATCCGATTTTTGCGCCGCGCAGTTATTTGTACACCGCGAAATTCGGACATCTCGGCGCGGGCTTGCCGTACGCGATCGGCGCGAAAATCGCGCAACCGGATCGCGCGGTCTATCTGATCACCGGCGACGGCGCGCTCGGCTTTAACATTCAAGAACTTGAAACCGCGCGACGCCACAATGCGAACATCGTCGTCATCGTTTCGTGCGATCAGGGTTGGGGGATGGAACGTTCGTCGCAACTCTTTTTCGGAATGGAGTCGCTCGTCGAGTGCGACCTGGTGCCCGAAACGCGTTACGACAAAATCGCGGAAGGGTTCGGTTGTTACGGCGAGATCGTGGAGCAGTTCGATCAACTGCAACCCGCGCTTGCGCGCGCGGTCGCATCGAACAAGCCCGCGCTGATCCAAGTGATGGTCGATCACGACGCGAATATGGCGCCGCCCGGTTTGTTGGAATTTGGAACGATGGTTTATCGCGCAGTGGATTGAGGTTGGAAATTGGAAGTTGGAAGTTAGAGGACGCGTTCCAACTTCCAATTTCCAACATCCAACATCTATCAAGGAATCGTAATGGATCAACACCAGGTTGCCCTCATCACCGGCGCAGGTCGGCGCGATGGAATCGGCGCGGCGATTGCGCGGCGACTCGCGCGTGATGGCGCGCGCGTGATCGTCGCGGACATTTGCGCGCCGCCAACCGATTTGCCGAACGCGGGTAATCCGCAGTGGGAAGAATTGCAAAGCGTTGCGCGCGAGGTGAACGGACTCGCGTTGCGCGTGGATGTTTCGGATGCGGCATCCGTGCAAAATTTGATCGCGACCGCGCAAGAAAAATTTGCGCGCCTCGATATTTTGATCAACAATGCCGGTGTCGCGATTGCGCCGTCGCCGGTTGTGTTTATGGAAGAGCAAGCGTGGCGGCGCACGTTCGACATCAACGCAACCGGAACTTTTTTGATGTGCAAGTACGCTCTGCCCGCGATGATTGATTCTGGCAATGGCGGACGCGTGATCAACATCGCGTCGCTCGCGGCGGAACGCCCCAAGCCGAACAATGCCGCGTATGCCGCGTCGAAAGCCGCGGTCGTCGCGCTGACGCGATCACTCGCGCAAGAAGTCGCGGCGTTCGGCGTAACGGTCAACGCGATTTTGCCCGGCGACATTGATACCGCGCTCAAGCGTTGGGGACTCGAACTCGAAACCGCGATCACTGAAAAATCGCTCGACGAAATGATCGAGCTGACTGCCTCGCGCATTCCGCTCAAGCGGATGGGAACGCCGGATGATGTCGCAAACCTGGTCGCGTTTCTCGCGTCCGATGAAGCGAGTTTTATTACGGGGCAAGCGTGGGTGGTGAGTGGGGGACGGGAATTGACGTGAGGGGAAATTAGCGCTTGAACAACTTGGGATTGCAAGTGTAAATCGAGATACCGGTCGCGGGAAGAAAATCGGCGTCGGTGGTTACAAGATGTTTGATTTTGCGCTGGCGCATCGTGGCGAGGTGAAGCGCATCGCGTGGAAGCAAGTAAAATTCGCGCATATGTTTGAGCGCGCGGAGTGGCGCGCGTGAACCAACACTAATGACGCGAACTCTGGGATTATTGTAAATGTCGTTTGTGATTTGTTCAAGACGGTTGATGTAATTTTTAATCACGCTTGAATCGGCATTGACAATTCTCCAGAATGATGTGTCGGGATAATCATCGTGAATTAACAATTGCAAAAGCGAGAACCAAACCTCATCAAGCGCAAGTGTTGAAACATACGATATGGTTTCGCTCTGATCAAGGCGTGTGCCAAAGGCAACACATTCGGCATGCCATCTGCCGCGTTCGTAAACGGAGTTCAGGATGAAATTTGCGTCCCAGTAAATCGTAAACGGCAATGCGGACGTGAAATCAAAAACCTTGGCGTCCTGGCCGTTCGAGTTGCTCGTAGCCATGATGACTCATCATCTCTTCAATGTTGATTTGAGGCGCGCCAGGTTTTGCGGGAATCGCGCCGGCAAGATTGGCAAACGTAGAGACCCGGCGTGCGCGCGGTTTTCCATTGGGGCGTGCTTGAATAGTTGAACGACGCTTGCGATTCTTGCGCACATAAATCATCCCTACGCGCACATCCACGCTAACGTGTTGTCCAGTTCGCACGCCCAATTCTTTGCCGATGGATTTTGGCACAGTCAGTATCGGCTCGGATGAAATTTGAATCGTTACATCAGACACGCGCGATTGTGTTTTCATCACTATCCCTTCTTTCGTTGATAGGATTATAGCATAGCAATTTCGATTTCGCAATCAAATGTAGCTGGAGATTGGAAGTTGGATCGCGATCGATCCAACCTCCAATTTCCAACATCCAACTTCCAAACCCAAGGAGGACAAATGAAATTTCAAAACGTATTCATTCCGTTCGGCGGTTATTGGTCGTCGCCGTTCGCGCGCTGGCAAGGATCGCTCGCGAACGCGCATCCGATTTTGCTCGCGGCGGAAACGGCGAAACGCGCGTTAAAGGAACGCAACATCGCGCCGGACATTTTCGACGCGGTGTTCCTGGGAATGACCGTGCCGCAGAAACATTCGTTTTATGGCGCGCCCTGGCTCGCCGCCGAGATCGGCGCGACCGGCGTTACCGGTCCGATTCTCTCGCAAGCGTGCGCGACGAGCGCGCGCGTCGTCGCGTCGTCTGGTTTCGAAATCGAAATGGGCGTTAATCGCGCGATCCTTTCGATCACCGCGGATCGCTGTAGTAATGGTCCGCATCTCTATTTTCCGAATCCGCTCGGACCCGGTGGCAAGGGCGATGCGGAAGATTGGGTGTGGGACAATTTCAATTACGATCCGTACGCGAAAAACGCGATGATCAACACCGCGGAAAATGTCGCGCGCGAATCGGACATTTCGAAAGAGCAACAGGACGAAATGATGTTGCTTCGTTTTTCGCAATACCAGGACGCGCTCAAGGACGACGCCGCGTTTCATCGTCGTTATATGGTGACGCCGCTCGAGGTCAAGGACGCGTCCGGGCGCAGGGTCGTCGCGACGGTGAAGGATGACGAAGGCGTGTTCCCGACGACGCGTGAAGGTCTCGCGAAATTGAAACCGGTTTTGGATGGCGGCACGGTTACGTACGGCGGGCAAACTTTTCCGGCGGATGGCAACGCGGCGATGATCTTGACGACGCGCGAGCAAGCGCAAACGTTGAGCCGCGATCCCAAGATCGTGATTCAATTGATCGGCGTCGGCACGGCGCGCGCGAAAAAAGGATTTATGGCGCAAGCGGTCGTGCCTGCCGCGCGCAACGCGCTCGACCATGCCGGGATCAACATCGCCGATGTGCGCGTGATCAAAACGCACAATCCGTTCGCGGTCAACGATCTGTACTTTTGCGATCAGACCGGCGTCAAAGCCGAAGCGATGAATCATTTCGGCTCGTCGCTGATCTTTGGTCATCCGCAAGGACCGACCGGGATGCGCTTGATGATCGAAATGATCGAGGAACTCGCGATGAGCGGCGGCGGCTATGGCTTGTTCGCCGGGTGCGCCGCGGGCGATACCGCGATGGCGTGCGTCATCAAAGTTGGATAGTTGCGTAGTTGGATGGTTGCATAGTTAAGACCGGCGAGATTGATTCAATCTCGCCGGTTTTTTCATTTGTGCGCGTAATACATGCCTTGCGTATCCAGCCGCGATAAATTCGCGCGATTCAAAAACGGATACCGCTGTTTGATTTTTGCTTGCGCCGCGTCTTGGCGCATTTTGCCGGGCATCACTTGATCATAGTACAGATCGAACGCGAACTTTTTAACCTCTTTGCAAAACTGATCGAGTTCATCAGCGCGCGCGCGTGTGATGGTCGGGAATTTTTTCAGCAGGCGATCCTGAATCGGTTTGCCAAAATTCGGTCCCCATTCAAGCGACAAGTCGAGCGCGGTGTTCGCGATTGCATCGTCGCGCGCGGATGCTGGTTTGCGAAAAAATCGCGCGAGCAGATTCATTTCAATCTCCTGAACTTTACCTTCGCCAAAATTTTCCCACGGAATCAAAGGAACATAGATAAAGAAAAAACATTTGAAAAAAATCCGTGTTCTTTTGAATCAGTGGAAAAAAGTTCCGCTCGCCCGAAAATTGGCGCGCGGATTGGAACGGAGGGCGCGGAAAAAATCTGCGCGCGTCTGCGTCCAAGCAAACATTGCGTCGTCGCGACGATCACGATCCCGCGCGCGGTCGCATCGCTCAACACTGCGCGAAATTCCGGCGACGCCATCGGACCATTCCCGGAACCGTACGCTTCGAGCACCAATCCTTGCAATGGCGTGTCGAGAATGTGCGCGACAACAGACGCAGAAATGCCGGGAAACAAGCGCAACGCGGCGACGCGCGGCTCGGCAAATTCTTGCACGACGAGTTCCTCTTCGCGCGGCGGCGGCAAAATCAAATCCCAGCGTAAGCGAATGTCCACGCCGATTTTTCCGAGCGATGGAAAATTCGGCGAATCGAACGCATCAAATCCGCCGACGCTCGTTTTCACCGCGCGGCAACCGCGCAGTAAACGATTGCCAAAATAGAGACACACTTCCGGGATCGCGTACTGCGCGGCGAGAATCAAACTCGTCAACAAATTATCGCGCGCATCGGTGCGAAGTTCGCAGAGCGGAACCTGGGAGCCGGTAACGATGATCGTTTTGCGCCCGCGCAACATGAACGCGAGCGCGGACGCGGTGTACGCCATCGTGTCCGTGCCGTGCAAAACGATGAACCCATCGTAATCGTGATAATGCGCTTGAATATCGCGCGCGATCGCGCGCCAAATGCGCGGCGTCATATTCGCGGAATCGAGCAGAGGCGCGTACTCGTTGATCGTAAATTCCGGCAAGAGCGCGTCCGCAAATTCCGGGAGCGCGCGCAATTGCGTTTCGAGAAATCCCGGCGCGGGCGCGTATTCGCCGCGCGCATTTTTCGTCATTCCGATTGTGCCGCCGGTGTAAGCGATGTAAACGCGTTTGCGAGTCATTTGAATCCCTGTGGCGCGGGCGGCTCGCCCGCCGTTGCATTGCGGGCGAGCCGCCCGCGCCACTAGAACAA
>JACRPR010000132.1 GCA_016223105.1 Chloroflexota bacterium
AATCTTTTTGCAAAAATTTCCCACGGATTCAAAGGAACACGGATGAAGAAAAATATCCGTGTTCATTTGTATCCGTGGGAAAAATTCCGTTCGCCAGTGGTGAAGGAATCGAATAAAAAATCATCGCGGCGATGCAATTGCATCGCCGCGATTCGTTCAATCCCAAAATTCGTTGTTATTTCGTAACCGTTCAGGTGTCATTGCGAGGAGCGTTTTTTGCGACGAAGCAATCTCCGCGTTGCAAGTCCGGATCGACCAAGTCGGGGATTGCTTCGCACACTTGCCCTGGCGGGAACGCAAGTGCCAGGGAAAACCGCTCGCAATGACGGATGGGGCTGAACGCTTACGTTATTTCTTTCGCCGATCCGTAATGCGCTTTGCTTTCAATTCAAAACGCGGCAACGTGTCCGGCGCGGCGAGCGCGACCGGCACGCGCAAGCCGAGCCGATGCGCCATATCGCGCGCGATCGCGTCCACAATCGCTTGCGGATTCTCGCCCGCGACTTCGACCTTGACCTGAAGTTGATCCATCGCGTCGAGCGTGTCGAGTTCAATCGCGAATTCTTGCGCCGCCGGATACGCGCGCACAATCGCTTCAATCGAACTCGGAAAAATATTGACACCGCGAATGATAAACATTTGATCAATGCGCCCGATGATCCCGCCGTCCATTCGCGCGAACGTGCGCCCGCACTCGCACGTCGCGCGTTTTAACCGCACTTGATCGCCGGTGCGATAGCGAATGATCGGCGAGCCGACGCGATCCAGGTTTGTGATGATCAACTCGCCTTCATCGGCGGGTTGATTTGTTTTTGGATCCAACACCTCGATCAAAAATTCGCCTTCGTTCAAATGCACGCCGCTCTGCGCGACGCAAGTGAAACCGTGCGCGCCGACTTCGGTTGCGCCGGTGTGATCGAACAATTGCGCGTTCCAGCCCTCTTCGATGCGCGCTTTCGTGCCCGGAATACTTCCGCCCGGTTCGCCCGCGACGACGATGCGCCGCACGCCCGATTCGCGCAGATCAATGTTCTGCTTGCGCGCTTCTTCGATCAGATGCAACGCGTAACTCGGCGTGCAACACAACGCGGTCGCGCGCAGATCGAGCAGATTGTGCAAACGTTGGTACGAATCTTGCGCGCCGCCGGAAATCGCGAGCGCGCCGATTTTTTCCGAGCCGGCCCACGCCGCCCAAAATCCGATGAACGGACCGAACGAGAACGCGAAGAAAATGCGATCGTGTTCGCCGATGCCCGCCGCGCAAAAAACCGCGCCCCAACACCGCGCCCACCAATCCCAGGATTCGCGTGTGTCGAGCCAGCGCAAGGGCTTGCCGGTCGTGCCGGAGGTTTGATGCACGCGAATGTACCGCTCGACCGGAAAAGTGAGATTCGCGCCGAACGGCGGATGCGCGTCCTGACTCTCGACGAGTTCTTGTTTTTTGGTGAACGGCAAACGCGCAATGTCCGCAACCGATTTGAAATCGCGCGCGTCGGAAAAGCCGGCATCGCGCAATTTTTTTCCGTAAAACGCGTTCGTCGCGAGAACCTCGCGCAACAACGTTTGCATTCGCGCGGTCTGATGCTGTTCCAATTTTTCGCGCGGCGCGGTTTCAATGGCGCGATCAAAAAAAGTTACATCCATCCATTCCTCCGGCATTTCTTTCATTTTCTTCAATACCTTCGCCAATTCGCGTGTCTCGGAATTTTTTCCCACTGATAGAAAAGAACACGGATATTTTTCTTGTTTTTCCCTTCAGCCGTGTTCCTTTGAATCCGGGGGGAGATTTTGGCGAAGGTGTTATTCCTTTCACCGGAAATGCGGGAAATCAGTTTTGCTCTTTCAGTTCGGTGAGCGCGCGCCGAACATACACGCGCACCATTTTTTTGCGCCACGCGTACGCGGCATCGGCATTGTCCATCGGTTTCGCCGGCTTGAACGCGGCATCAGCGGCGGCGGCGATCACGTCGTCGCTCAATCTTTGTCCGATCAAAATTTTCTCCGCGTCAATCGCTTGTACCGGATGCGACGCGATCGCGCCGAGAATAATCCGCGCGTGTTCGACGATGCCGTTCGGCGCGACGCGCACCGCGGCGGCGACACCCAGGATCGGAAAATCAATCGAGTTGCGGCGACGCAGTTTCAAGTACGTCGAGCGCAAACCATCGGCGGGCGGCAAAATAATTTCGGTAAGAATTTCATCGCGCGCTTTGGTGAGATAATCCATTCCATCGTCGCGATACAATTCCGCCGCCGCGATCACGCGTTCGCCTTTCGGTCCGACGAGGCGGACGCTCGCGTCGAGCGCGACCGCGACCGGCGCACAATCGGTGGATGAGATCGCCCAACAGCGATTGCCGCCCGGCGCGACCAAACAAATGTCGCCGTCTTTTTTCATGCAAAAGCCAATCGCCTTGCGCCAGAAAAAAGTTTGGTCGTAATAATTGCAACGCGTATCGAGACACAGGTTGCCGCCAATCGTCCCGGCATTTCGCAATTGCGGCGATGAGACAAGACCGGCGGCGGTCGCGAGAGCAGAGAGATTCAGAGATTGAGAGATTTGGGTGAGCGTTGTGCCCGCGCCGATCACGACGTTGCCGTTTTCGTTTTTGATGCCGCGCAATTCGCGCAATGCGTTCAAGCCGATCACAAACTTGGGCGTCATTTGCCGGCGTTTCATATTCGGAAACAAATCCGTGCCGCCCGCGACGAGCATCGCGTCGTCGCCATACTGCGCGAGCAGTTGCGCGGCGTCGGCTAAATTTTTCGGCGCGAGATATTCAAAGGGGGGGAGACGTAGCATTTTTCAAATTCCTATTTCGGTCTTACATTTTCCGCATCACCACACGCCGAAATTTCTTTAGCGCGGGAATGTGTTCGTGATAGTGATTGAAGGTTGAAAACGAAGCCCAACTGTACACTCGGCTAGACTTGAGCAATTGCTCTTTGGGAATTTTTTCGATCATGCTGAGAATCTGATTCCGCTCACGTTCGATGCGTCGCCGTACAACATCGAGCGAAGTCTTTCGATTCTTCAAATACTGTTCTTCATTGAACGACTGGATATTCGCGGGCACCTGATCGCCATTCAACAACCGTGGCATTATCCCGCGTGTCTTTTTCATCCACGCGGCAATGTGTGCCCACACATCTTTCAACGACCATTCACCCGCCGCGCCGGGTCGTAGCCATGCGGCATCCGGCAAATCGGCGATGAGCGCGTCCAATTCATCCCATGTCTCGCGCTCGCGCTTGAAGAATTCCTCTTTCGTTTTTGGTTTTCGCAGTGCCATCGCGCGTCTCCAACTATCGAACTATTCTACTATCGCACTATTGAACTAACCGCGGCGCATGCTTTGCGTCCGGCGGCTCCACCTTGATCGCCTCCGGCATTTTGATCACCGGAAAATCTTTCGGACCAAAACGCGGCGCGTTGCCCTTGGATTTTTCTTCGAGCGCGCGCAAAACTTTATCCGGCGTGATCGGCACTTCGTCAATGCGAACGCCGACCGCGTCGAAAATCGCGTTTGCAATCGCGGGCGGCACCGGCAACAACGGACCTTGCCCGGCTTCTTTCGCGCCGTACGGTCCTTCGGGATCAATTGTCTCGACCAGGATCGCGTGCAGTTCCGGCGTGTCGAGTGTCGTCGGCGATTTGTAATCGAGGAGCGATGGAATCTTGTGCATATTTTTGCGGAACGCGGATTCTTCCATCAGCGCTTCGCCGAAACCCATATACGCGCTTCCTTCGGTTTGTCCGATCACCGAAAGCGGATTGATCGCGCGACCGCCATCGTGCGCGAGAAATAATTTTTCAACCTTCACTTCGCCGGTCTCGGTATCCACTGCAACCGCCGCGACGCACGCGGAATAACTGTACGACGGCGACGGACCGACGCCCGATCCTTTGAACGGACCCGCGCGCTTGGGCGGCTTGTAACTGCCGGTGCCGGTCAACGTGCCGAATTTCGCTTCGGCGAGATTGATCGCTTGCACAAAACTCAATTTGCGATTTTCGTCATCTTCGCAGATCACCACACCATCGCGCATCGCGAGACTTGCCGGCGGCACGAGTAATTTTTCGGCGGACGCTTGCAAAATTTTTTCTTTGACGATCCGCGCGGCTTGGATGCACGCGTTGCCGGTCATCACGGTTACGCGCGACGAATAACTGCCCAGGTCAACCGGCGTGAGATCGGTGTCGGCAGAAAAAACCTTGATGTCTTGCGGCTTCAATCCAAATTCTTCGGCGGCGATGTACGCGAGGAGCGAATCCGAACCTTGCCCGATGTCGGTCGAACCGCAAAAGACCGCGACGCCGCCGCCGCGATCCACTTTGACGATCACGCCAGAGTGCGGCAGATCATTCCAATAAATCGGCAAGCCCGCGCCGGACAAGTACGAACTGCACGCGATTCCCAGCCCGCGTTTAATTTGCGATTTGGAATTTGGGATTTGGGATTTCCGGTTTTTCCAATCACTCGCTTTCACAACCTCATCAATACATTCGCGCAAACCGCAACTTGTTATCGTGAGATGATTGACCGTTTGCGTTCCATCGTCCACGACGTACTTGCGGCGCATCTCCGCCGGATCGAGATTGAGCTCGCGCGCGATTTTATCGAGATGCACTTCTAAACCGAAACGCGGTTGCGGCGTGCCGTGTCCGCGTTTCGGTCCGCACGGCGGCTTGTTCGTGAACACGCGCACGCCTTCAAATTTGTACGTCGGAATTTTGTACGTCACGGTTTGCAACGCGCCGGTGTAGTACGTGGACGCGATGCCGTACGATCCGTACGCGCCGCCGTCGAGAATTGTTTTGAAATGTAACGCGGTGATCTGTCCATCGCGCTTGACGCCGGATTTGATCCACATCAAAACCGGATGCCGCCCGCGATGCGTGTAAAAAACTTCTTCGCGCGTCAAGGTGATTTTCACCGGGCGACCAGTCAGCATTGAAAGTTTGCACGCGACAACTTCGTGCGAAAATGGATCGGTCTTGCCGCCGAAGCCGCCGCCGACCGGCGCGGCGATCACGCGAATGTGTCCGCGCGGAAATTGCAATGCTTTCTCGAGTGCGCGATGAACGTAATGCGGCGTCTGCGTCGAACTGTAGAGCGTCAGTTTGCCGTCGGCGGAAAAATGTCCGATGCACGCATGTTCTTCCATCGCGAGATGCGTGTCGCCTTCGTAGAAAAAAACATCTTCGCGCACATACTCCGCCGCGCGAAACCCGGCGTCCAGATCGCCAAACTCAAGCGCGACGAATTTGTGGATGTTGTGATGATCGGCGTACGCGTGAATCTGCGGGAATTTTTCGTCGAGCGCGTCGCGAATGTTCATCACCGGCGCGAGCGGTTCGTACTCGACCTCGATCAGCTCGAGCGCGCGCTCGGCGGTCTCTTCGTCAATCGCCGCGACCGCCGCGACCGGATCGCCGACAAAGCGCACGCGATCGACGCACAGCGCTTCTTCGTCTTGCGTGCTGGGCATAATGCCGTACTTGATCGGCAAATCCTTGCCGGTGATCACGGCGAACACGCCGGGCAACGCGCGCGCGCGCGATGCGTCAATGCCGATGATGCGCGCGTGCGGATAGACGCTTCGCAACAATTTTCCGTACACCATACGCGGCAACACCAGGTCGTCGGCGTACTTGGTTTCGCCGGTCACTTTGCCCATTGCGTCTATTTTTATTTGCGCGTGTCCGATGACAGAGAGATTATGATTGTTCGGCATATATCCAACTCCAAGCGTAAAACGTAATGCATGATGCGTAATCTGTTTACGTTTTACGCATCACGTTTTACTGGCTTGCTCGACCGCCTCATAAATTTTCGTGTACCCGGTGCAACGACACAAATTGCCGGCGAGCGCGTGTTTGATTTCATCGCGCGTTGGTTGCGGATTTTGATCGAGCAATGCTTTCGAGGTGAGCAACATTCCCGGCGTGCAATAGCCGCACTGCGCCGCGCCAAGTTCCGCGAACGCGGTTTGCAACGGATGCGGCATTATGCCATCAGCCATTCCTTCGATGGTTGTGATCGCGCGTCCTTGCACGGCGACCGGTAAAATCAAACACGACAACACCGGCTCGCCGTCAATCAACACCGTGCATGTTCCACATTCGCCGAGTTCGCAACCGTGTTTCGTCCCGGTCAAATTTAAATCTTCGCGCAAAATTTCGAGGAGCGTTTTATGAATCGGCGCGTACACTTCATAGTTTTGATTGTTGATGCGGAGGCGAAGAATCTGTTTCATATCTTTCGTCCAATCCGATTTATGAATTAGAAAGTGTTTTGAAATTGACTGTGGAGCGGCTTTTCCAAGTCGCATATGCGGGCTAGAAAGCCCGCGCCACAAATTTCAAAACACTCACTTGGGGTAACTACTCAGGTGTCATTGCGAGGAGGCGGTTTTTGCCGACGAAGCAATCCCCGCGTTGTGAATCCGGATCGACCAGGTCGGGGATTGCTTCGCAAAAACCGCTCGCAATGACATGGGCTGAGTAGTTACCACTTGGGATTTAGAAACGTGGCGTGACGCAAAAGCATAAATCATAAATCTGGAATCTGAAATCTGAAATCTGAAATTACCCGACCCCATTCCACTGCGGATATTCTTTCGCGCCCATCGCGCGCGAAATTTGTTCGGCGGTGTCGCGCGTTTGTTTCGCGAGGCGCGTGAGTTTATCGTTCGACATTCGCGCGCTAAAACCGACGACGCACAGCGCGGCGATCACGCGACCGGCCGCGTCGTTGACCGGCGCGGCGGTCGCGCGCACGCCGGGCAAGTACTCTTCATCGTCGAACGCGTACCCTTGCGCGCGCACGTCGCGCAATTCGCCGCGCAAGTTGGTTGGCTTGACAATAGATTTCGTGGTAAAGGCGCGGAGTGGTTTCACGCGGAGCAGTTTGTTCGCGTCCGCTTCATCCATCGCGGCGAGAAACACTTTGCCGAACGCGCCGACCGAATAGTACAATTGCCGACCGAGCGGCGAGGTAATTTTGAAATCGTGCGGGGCTTCTTCCTTGTCCACGATGGTTACTTGCCCATCGCGATACGCGCCGAGGAATACGGTTTCTTCAACCGTGTGCGCGAGCGCGACCAAACGCGGATGCGCGACGGCGCGCACATCCGCGCGTTCGCTGACGCGCTGACCGAGTTCCGCGAGCGCGTAACCGAGTCGGTACGTTTTCGCCGCGTCGTCGCGCTCGAGGAAATGATAATGCGCGAGCGTCGCGAGAATATCGTGCACCGTGCTTTTGTTCAAGCCGAGTTGCCGGCTCAATTCCGACACGCCGAGCGCGACCTCGCTCGCCGCAATCGCGTGGAGAATTTGCGCCGCGCGATCCACGGCGGGCACGAGCGCGCCATTGCCATTTTTGGGAGGCATCGTCTAAAACCTCATCGTTCTGTATTCCGAACGCTGTTCGCTAGGGACATTTTAGCCGGAATCGGCGGGCTTGTCAATGCAGTAGGGGCGAAGCATTTTTCGGCGCGCGCGCGCCGAAAAATGCTTCGCCCCTACATCGGTAGGATATTTGTATCAGTGCAAGCGTACTATTGTAACGCGTCGCGCGCCTCCGTATAATGCAAGCGTAATTTAGAAAGGAATCCTATGCCCCGAATTTTAGCGATTGATGATAGCCCAATCATTCACAAAATCATTGTCGCCGCGCTCACGCCACTTGGCTATCAAGTGCTTACCGCACCCGACGGCGAACAAGGGCTCGCGATGGTTCGCACCGCGCACCCCGATCTTGTCATTACCGATGTGATGATGCCCGGCATTGACGGGTACGAAGTCACCCGGCGACTACGGCGCGATCCCAGTTTTGCGTACCTCCCGATCCTGGTTTTGACGAGTCAATCGAACCTCGACGAAAAGATCAAAGCGTTCGAAGCCGGCGCGGACGATTATGTCGTCAAGCCGACCTGGTCACGACGAGCGGGCAAGCCGCGTTGATGCTCAATATGCCCTTGCGGCGAACCTGGGCGGACATCGCGCAGATCGCGCCAAGCAAATTGGATTCGACGGCACTGCAAACGATCATCGGACAACACGCGAGCGGCTTGGATTTGATCGCCGCGCCGACCTCGCCGACGGAAAGCGAAAGCATCACGGCGGAGCATATTCACGCGATGCTAGAGTTGACGCAACCGCGGTATGATTACATCGTCATTGACGCGAGTCACGATTTTAGCGAAGTAACTCTGCGCGCGCTCGACGCCGCCGACATTATTCTGATGCTCCTCGCCCCCGATCTCGCGTCCATTCGTTCCGCATCCGCCGCGATCGAAACGTATCACAAATTGGGGTACGCGCCGGAAAAATTTCACGTCGCGCTGAATTGGACTTTTCAACGCCAAGGATTTCCGCGCAAAGATATCGAAGACGCGTTGCGTCTGCCGATTGAACTCGTCATCCCCTTTGCACCCGAACGCTTTGTCAGCGCGATCAATCTCGGTTCGCCGTTGCTGTACAGTCACCCCGAAGACCCGATTGCCGCGTTGATCGAAGATCACGCGTACCGCCTGAGCAAAGAACGCCATCAAACCATTCCGCCCGCCGCGCCGAAACCCGGTTGGTTGCGCGTCAAAAAACGTTTCGCCGCGGTGAGCGCGCCGCAACGATAACGCGACGGTGGAAGGGCATACCTGAAAACGTTTTCGCTTGGAGAAAAATGGGGTGTTGAATCAAGGGGAAATAATGCCGAAAATTTTTTCCACGCGCCGAGTGCGCGCACTGAGATTATTGGATCTGGCGCTCGTGATCAGCGGATTGTTGCTGGCGCTGAACGATCTCTCCATCATTCTATTTCATGCCGGATTTGTCTTGTTGGCGATCGGCGCGTTCGTCTGGGACCTGCGCGCGTTTCTCCTGCGCGGCATTATCTGGGTCGGCATCACCGGCGCGGTCTTGAACCTCAACGTCATACGCGGCGTCCTCCCGGCAGACGAGCTGATGGAAATTCCTCTGATGGTTTTGATCATCAGCATCGTTTTTCTCATCGCGCAACGCAGAACGCAAACCGAGGCGGCGCTCCGCCTCAGCGAGACGCGCTATAAACAATTGGTGGATTACGCGAACGACATCATCTATCGCGCCGACGCGCACGGATGTTTTACCTTTTGCAATTCTACGGTCGCAAAACTCCTCGGCTACACCGAGATCGAATTGCTCGGGCGAAATTATCTCGAGCTGGTCGCGCCGCAACAGCGCAAAGCCGCCGCCATTTTCTACGGACAACAATCCGCCAAGAAAATTCCCAACACCTATCGCGAATTGCCGGTGCTGACGAAAGCCGGCAACCTGATCTGGCTTGGTCAAAATGTGCAACTGATTATCGAGAGCGATCGCGTGGCTGGTTTTCAAGCCGTCGCGCGCGATATCACGGAACGCAAACGCGCCGAAGCGGAATTGCGCGAAAGCGAAAATAAAAACCGCGCCCTGTTGCACGCGATTCCCGATCTGATTTTTACGTTGAGCAAAGAGGGCGTTTATCTGGATTGTCATGCCTCCAACCCGGAATTGTTGTTGATTCCGCCGGAACGCTTTCTGGGCAAACGCATCGTGGATGTAATGCCGCGCCGCGCGGGCTATCTCATCCAGCATCGGCTTGAGTTAGCCATCCAAACCGGTGTAACCCAGGTCTCCGAGTTTCCGCTCGACACCCCGCGCGGGACGCGCCATTTCGAAGTGCGGATGATCGCGTACGGCGACGACAAGGTCGTCGCGTTGACGCGCGACATTACCGAACGCAAACTGCAGGAAGCCGAACTCGAACGGCGCTTGCGCGAAACGACTCTGCTCAATCGCATCGTCAACGCGGCGACCTCCGCGTTGGAAGAACAAAAAGTTTTGGAGATCGCGTGCGCGGAATTGGCGCGCGGCTTGAACGTGCCGCAAGTGCGCGCGACCTTGTTGAGCGCGGACGGGTGTGGTTTGAACATTGTCGCGGAACAGATTCCGGCAGACGCCGCCTCCGCGATTGGCACCGTGATTCCGATGACGAGCAACCCGGCGACGCAATTCGTTTTGGAACACCGCGAGCCGGTCGCGATCACCAACGCGCAAAACGATCCGCGGCTCGCGCCTGTGCGCGATTTGATGATCCGCTTCAACGTGAGTTCGATCTTGATCGTGCCGCTCGTGATTCGCGATCGCGCGGTCGGCACTTTCGGCTTGGACGCGTACGAGCCGCACGATTTCTCAAGCGATGAGATCGCGCTCGCGCAAAATGTCGCGGCGGCAGTCAGCCAGGCATTGGATAACGCGCGTTTGTACGCGGCGGTCAAACAAGAGTTGAGCGAACGCAACCACATATCCGCCGAATTGCAAACCCAACGCGATTTCGCTCTGCAAGTAATGAGCACGATGGGGCAGGGCTTGACCGTTACTGACGCGAATGGGTGTTTCGAGTACGTGAACCCGGCGTACGCGCGGATGGTCGGGTACGAACCGGCGGAATTGATCGGCAAAATGCCCGACGTGGTTACGTTGCCCGAAGATCTCGCGGCGTTCGACGAGGCGCGCACGCTGCGCAAACGCGGCGAGGTTACGACGTACGAAACGCGCCTGCGTCATCGCGATGGAAGCACCGTGTACGCGCTGATCACCGGCGTGCCGCGCTGGAGCGATGGACGATCCGGCGCAATCGCCGTGATCACCGATTTGACCGAACGCAAACACCTGGAACACCAACTCGCGCGCGCGCGCGATCAAGCGATGGAAGGGTCGCGCCTCAAATCGGAATTTCTCGCGACGATGAGTCACGAAATTCGGACGCCGATGAACAGTATTATCGGCATGAGCGAAATGTTGCTCGGCGAAAATCTCGCGGCGCAACCGCGCGAGTTCGCCGACATTATTCATCAATCCGCAACCGCGTTGCTTTCGATCATCAACGACATTCTCGACTTTTCTAAAATCGAAGCCGGGAAAATGCTTTTGGAAAGCATTGATTTCGATCTCGCGCCGGTGATCGAAGGCGCGGTCGAAGTGTTGGCGGCGCGCGCGCGCGAAAAAAGTTTGGGCTTGATGGCGTTCGTTTCGCCGGACATTCCGCGCCGCTTGCGCGGCGATCCCAATCGCTTGCGCCAGGTCTTGCTCAACCTGCTCGGCAACGCGGTAAAATTTACCGCGCGCGGCGAAGTGCATGTGCGCGTCGAATTGCGCGCGCAAACGCCGCACGACGTTACCTTGCATTGCGCGATCAGCGATACCGGCATCGGCATTCCCGAATCCGCGCGCGCGCGTTTGTTTCAACCGTTCACGCAAGCCGATGGTTCGACGACGCGCAAGTTCGGCGGCACCGGTTTGGGTCTCGCGATTTGCAAACGCTTGGTCGAAATGATGGACGGCGAAATCGGCGTCGCGAGTGTGGAAAGCATCGGCTCGACCTTTTGGTTTACCGCGCGCTTGGAAACGACCGACGCACCCGCGCAATCCGTCGCGAGTTTGCGCGGCTTGCGCGTGCTCGTGGTGGACGACATCAAAAGCCATCGCGAGATTGTGTGCAGTTACGTTTCGTCGTGGGGCATGCGCGGCGCGAATGTCGCGGACGGCGCGGAAGCGTTGAGCGTTCTGCGCCAAGCGGTCGCCGCGCGCGAACCGTTCGATCTCGCGATTGTGGATTGGCGAATGCCGGATCTGGACGGCTGGGCGTTGGCGCGCGCGATCAAACACGATCCCGATCTGTCCGCGACACAATTGATTCTCTTGACCGCGTTCGACGAGCGCGGCAAGGGCGAAGAAGCGTTGCGCTCCGGTTTCGTCGCGTACCTCACCAAGCCGGTTAAGCAATCGCATTTGTTCGATGCGATCACGCGCGTCTTTGCGAAAGATGCCAGCACACCTTCCGTTGCGGTGCGTTCGCCCAATCAAACCGAGTCCGCTCCACAGAACGATCAGTTGATCCTGCTCGCCGAAGACAATCCGATCAATCAAAAGGTCGCGCTGTTGCAATTGGGCAAATTGGGGTACCGCGCGCAAACGGTAACGACCGGGGCGGAAGCCGTGCGCGCGACGTTGGAACACGCCGACACGTACGCGCTGGTGTTGATGGATTGCCAAATGCCGGAGATGGATGGCTTTGAAGCGACGCGCGCGATTCGCAAAGCCGAACTCACGAGCGGGCGGCATCTGCCGATTATCGCGATGACCGCGAACGCGATGGAAGGCGACCGTGATCGTTGTATCGCCGCCGGGATGGACGACTATATCAGCAAGCCGGTGAATCTGGAGAAATTGGGAAAAATTCTTGCGGCGTGGATTTCGCAAGAGAAAGGGAATTGAAATGGAGAACGATTATCCGTTGGACGCGCAGATGTTGGATTCGTTGCGCGCCCTGCAACCCGAAGGCGGTCCCGATGTCATCATCGAATTATTTGAAATGTTTCAAACGGTCGCGCCGCCACTGCTCGAAAAAATTCGTGTCGCCGCCGCGCAAGGCGACAGCGACACGTTATACAAATCCGCGCACTCGCTCAAGGGCGACAGTGCGTCGTTAGGCGCAAGCATCCTCGCCGCGCAGTTGAAAGAGTTGGAGCAAATGGGGCGGATGAAAAAATTGAGCGGCGTGTCCGACCAGCTCGCGCGCGTCGAGCGTGAGTACACGCGCGCGCTCACTGCATTTACCGACGCTTGCCAAAAATAGGTAACTACTCAGCCCATGTCATTGCGAGCGGTTTTTGCGAAGCAATCCCCGACCTGGTCGATCCGGATTCACAACGCGGGGATTGCTTCGTCGGCAAAAACCGCCTCCTCGCAATGACACCTGAGTAGTTACAAAAATAGTGGGGCTTGTTATTTGTTGATTAGGGTTTGACCGAAAATAACTTGAACAGTTCTTCAAATGCGTCAATTTGTTGGCTGAGTGCGTGAGCATTCTGCTACACGATACTCTATGTTGCCCACTCTTGCGCGTCGCATTTTCTCATTCAAACAGTCATTTTTGGCGTGGCGAGAATCGCGCCGGCTTCGACAACCAGGATACGCTCTCGCGGATGCACGCGCGCGAGTTGTTCGCGCAATTCGATGCCGCGTTGCGGCGCGTTCGTGTGAATCACCGCCAATTCTTCAAAGGGCGATAATTCGGTGATCAGTTCGATCACGCGTTCGGTCGCGGCGCGCCGCGCGCGCACTTTATCAATCGGATGCACGCCGTCCGCGCGAATGTCGAGAATCGGTTTGATGTCGAAGAGCGTGCCGAGAAATGCTTGCGGAAAATTCACGCGCCCACTGCGCCGCACGTTTTCGAATGTATCGAGCGCGGCGAGCAAATGCACGCGCGCGATCGCGCTCTGCGCGCGCGCGACAACCTGGGTCGCGTCGCCCCCTTCGCGCGCCGCACGCGCCGCGAGAATCGCGACCCAGCCCAAGCCCATCGAAAGCGCTTGCGAATCAACCACGGTGATGTTGCGATCGGGCAACGCGCGCGCGGCGGCGGTCGCCGCGTTGCACATTCCGCTCAAGCGGCTATTGAGGTGAATCGAAACGATCGCGGCGCCGTCCGCGCCGAGGCGTTGATACGTTTCCTCAAACACGCCGGGCGGCGGCACCGCGGTGGTGGGCAATTTCGGCGACGCCGCAAGTTTCGCGTAAAATTCGGCTTCGCTCAAATCAAGCGCGTCGCGATACGATTCGCTTCCAAAGTTGATGAACGCATGCACAATCGTGATCTCAAGTTCCGCCGCGATGGATGGCGGAATGCTCGCTGTGCTGTCGCAGACAATTCGCACTTGAGTCATCAGGCACCTCCCCCGCAAGTATAGCACACTTTTGCCGGTTGCAAATCTGAATCAACGCTAACGCGCGGCTTAACAATGTATTACAAATCGCGCGAATCGCGCCCAAGACCATTGACAACCTAGTTGCGCCGATTATAATTTGAACAATCGTTACGCGCGAATTCATCGCGCGGAATTTTGTGGCGCGGCTTTTCCAAGCCGCCGCGCCAATGCGGGCACGCCAGCGATGCCCGCGCCACGATTCAAGGAGCGTTCAAATGGATAACCCACTCGACAAAGTTCTGCGACTCAAGCGCGCGAATCCAGCGCGCCCATTCGATTCAAAAGAAGGCCGCCTTCCGCCGGGACAATACCTCACCGAGAAATTTCCGGTTCTGCATTACGGCAGTACGCCGCGGTTCGATCCGAAAACCTGGGATTTCAAAATCTGGGGGTTGGTCGAAAACCCGATTCGATTAACCTGGGAAGAATTTTTGAAATTGCCGACCGAGCGCATCCAGACCGACATTCATTGTGTGACGCGCTGGAGCAAATTCGATACTGCGTGGGAAGGCGTGCCGTGGGCGTGGGTGATGGAGCAGGTGAAACCGAAAGCGGAAGCGGAATTTGTGATGGCGCACTGCGAGTATGGTTTCACCGCGAATGTCCCGCTCGAAGAATTGCTCAAGCCGAATGTGATGCTCGCGTACAAGTACGCCGACAAGCCGCTCGAACCGGATCACGGTTATCCGTTACGCTTGTTCGTACCCCAACTGTATTTTTGGAAATCCGCAAAGTGGTTGCGCGGCATTGAATTTATGGCGAATGACCGACCTGGTTTTTGGGAAGGGTATGGCTATCACATGCGCGGTGACCCGTGGCTCTCCGAACGGTTCTCGACATAACGTTCGACCTGCTTCAAACTCTCCGGCAACTCCATTTTCGTTTCCTCAATAAACAGCTCGAAGCGTGGATCAAGGGCGTACTTCACGAGACGCGTATTGCAGATCGGAAGGTCGCCTTTGTATTTTCCTTTGCGCCACCCGATGTCGTGATCAAAGATGAGCAATAGATCTTGACGGCTTCGATCAAATTCTTCATGCCGGTGTTGACTTCAGCGAGTTTCGCTTTGATCTCCCCTTCAATTTTTGAATTGAGGGTATTCGTTTGGGATACGGCACGCAAGTGATCTCGCAGATTCTTGTGAATGAGTTCCGTGAGAGGCGGCGCACGCTTCAACTTGAACCAGTCCGGCACTGGCAACGACCATTTCCTACTCGGATATTTGTAATGGTATTGAAGTAAGTGATGTGCCTGATGAATTCAAATCAATATTGACGCAAATTAAATCCAGGGAATCAAAGCCTTCCCCAACTGAATTGCCTGAAATTCCGCGAGAAGAAGATACCGACGGCATGAATGATCGGCAAGAAGAAAATGACAATGGTTTTTCCCCAGAGAGCAACTCAAACTAAAGATGGAATAAAACCGTTTCTCTATTTTTCACTACCAGAGAAAATCTTGTTCCGTTGAGTTGAGAAACAGGTATATCAATAATATAAAATGTACCTGAAACAATAGTCTGAGTCGTCTGGCTCGCTCTATGATTTTGTCTTTTGAAAAAAATGGTCGGGCAATCGCGCGCGCGCGACTACCCGACCATTCGACTATCCGACTATCCGACTATCCGACTATCCGACTACTTGTCCTTCACAACCTTTGCCATCGCCGCTTGCGCCGCCGCGAGCCGCGCGACCGGCACGCGGAATGGCGAGCAAATCGGGGCAAGCGGTAACGATACGGCGGTTCCACTTGGGGTATCGCGCGCACTTGTTGCGCGTTGTGGCAGACTGACCGCGCGTCTGGGTTGACAGTGTCAAACAACCTCGTATAATCAGGTCAATCAAAAAGCGGATGCCGTCAGTGTTGTGACCACTGACGGCATCCTGACCCAACTTTCTGTGCGACCAGCAAGTCGGGCTGTGTGGAGTATATTTTAACGCGGCTTGACTGTCAAGAAACAGAAGCCGCGTTTCCTATTTTTCAGGCGGCTTGATGGGAAAGACGTATGTTACCCTCAAATGCAAAATGTCATTATTGCGGGAACTTGTTCCACCGGTCTCCTTCTGAATTAAAGCGGAAAGATGTCAAGCATGCTTATTGTTCGCGCGAATGTTATGACCGCGCGCGCCGCGCGGGAATTGCCGCACAACGACAACCGGTGGAATGGGCGACCGAAAATCAAATTCCCTGCGATTATTGCGGCAAACTCATTCACAAAACCCCGTCAAAACTTCGAGATCACAAACACCATTTTTGTTCAGCCCAATGTATGGGCTACTTTTCCAGGGCGAATAATCTTTCTACCTTACACGAAATCCGCGATGATTTGATTGAACAAGTAAACGGAACATGCCAAATATGCACGGCTTCTCAAAAGTCAGACAACCGCCGAAGGACAAGCCGCTGTGCTTCGTGGGGATGAGCATCGAAGTAACGACGCGCTTCGGCGAGATTCGTCCGCCCAAGTCGCAACACAAGTCCCACAATCAGATTGTTGATCA
>JACRPR010000078.1 GCA_016223105.1 Chloroflexota bacterium
ATGCTTCGCCCCTACCGCCCAAAATTTTGACGCACACCCTGCTTTGCCCCTGCACTTGCCGGGGCGAAGCGTTTCGATTACAATGCCACCACTTTCACCAAAGGAATTGTGTATGCCCACAAAAACAAAAACGCGCGCGATGCCATCATTTCCAAAACCGTCGGCAGAGTTGATCGCACTATTTGAAAAAACTGTCGCACCCTTGCCCGGCACAACACCACGCAAAATGTTCGGCTGTCCGTGTAGTTTCGTCAATGGCAATATGTTCGCCGGAGTTTTTGCGGACAGTTTGTTTTTACGTTTGCCGGTGGATGAGCGTCTCGCGTTCGCGAAATTTGGCGCGCGCCCGTTCGAGCCATTACCAGGTCGCGTGATGCGCGAGTACGTCGTTGTGCCACCAGGCACGTTAAAAGCGAAAGCGCGTTTGAACGCGTGGATCGAAAAATCGTTCGCGTACGCGGCGGCGTTACCGCCGAAAGTGAAAAAGCCAGCCCGGAAAAAATCGGAATGATTCGCTACACAATTATCATTTGTTGGAGCGCTGAAGATCAAGCGTTCGTCGCCGAAGCGCCGGAGTTGCCGGGATGTATGGCGGACGGGGCGACGTATCAAGCCGCGCTCGCCAATGTTGAAATCATCATCCAGGAATGGATCGAAACCGCGCGCGAACTCGGTCGCCCGATTCCGGAACCCAGAGGGCGATTGGTTTACGCGTAGGAAATTTGCAAAGGAAAAAACAATGACCTATCTCACCCGCGCGCACGCGCTCACAGATAAACTGATCGCGATCCGTCGCGATCTGCACGCGCATCCCGAACTCGCATTTCAAGAAGTCCGCACCGCGCAACGCGTAACCGAAACTCTGCACGAACTCGGCATCGAGTACACGACCGGCATCGCGAAAACCGGCGTCGTCGCGTATCTCGGCGAAGGCGCGCCGCGCATCGCGTTGCGCGCGGATATGGACGCATTGCCGATCCTCGAAGCGAACGCGGTCGAATACAAATCGCAAAACGACGGTGTGATGCACGCGTGCGGGCACGACGCGCACGTCGCCGGTCTGCTCGGCGCGGCGATGATGCTCAGCGAAGATTTCAAGCAGGGCAAATTAAAAGGCACGGTGAAATTTTTGTTTCAACCCGCGGAAGAAAACACGGACGCCGAAGGCAAAAGTGGCGGACGCCGCATGGTCGAGGAAGGCGCGCTCGACGATGTGGATGCAGTCGTCGGTTTGCACGTCGTCAGTAGTATGCCCAGCGGTCGCGTCTATGTGCGCGCCGGTCCGTTTATGGCGGCGGCGGATACGTTCGAAGCCGAAGTGATCGGACACGGCGGACACGGCGCGTATGCTCACGAATCGCTCGACCCGATCTGGCTCAGCGTGCAGGTCATCAACGCGATTCACGGCATCATTTCGCGGCGCGTCGATCCGATCAAGCAAGGCGTGATTTCGGTGTGCGCGATTCACGCGGGGCTTGCCTTGAACGTGATTCCCGGCTCGGTGCAACTCGGCGGAACGATTCGCAGTTTTGAGACGCGCGTGCAAGATCAACTGCACGCCGATCTCGAAAGAGCGTTCGCGCTCACGCGCGTCTTTGGCGGCGACTATAAATTGAGCATCACGAAAGGATATTTGCCGACGGTGAACGATCCCAAACTCGCGGAATTTGTGCGCGTGATCGCGACCGATCTCGTCGGCGCGGAGAATGTGGGCGAAGCCGAAATGCAAATGGGCGCGGAGGATTTTAGTTTTATGGCGCGCGCGAAACCGGGCGTGTTCTTCAACGTCGGCGCGAAAAAAGACGAGCAGAGTCGTCCGCATCACAACGCGATTTTCGATATTGACGAGTCGGCGATCCCAATCGGCGCGGCGATGCTCGCGGAAACGGCGCGGCGATATTTGAGTGAACACTGAAATAAAAAACGGTTGGAGTGAATCCAACCGTTTTTTTATTTTATTCCCACTTGCGCTCGTCCACCATCACCTTCGCGTCCGCCGCGATGGTCGCGACAAATTCAACCTGGTCAACGCTCACGCGGCACACATTTTTCACCGCTTCGGAAAAATCATGCGCGAGCGCGTCGCGATTTGCGGACGCGTCCGCGAGTTCGACGCGCAGAGTCCACTGATCGCGAATGTTGTCGGGACGCGTAACGATGCCTTGCACGCGCGCGATTGCCGGGAATTTGCTCAGCGCGAGTTTGACCTGGTTCGGATGCATGAACATTCCGCGCACCTTGATTGCTTCGCCGGCGCGACCAACGAGCATAAATTTTTGGAACGCGTCGTCGGTGTAAATCGCCATATCGCCCGTGCCGAGCCGCACGAGCGGATACGTTTCGTTGAACGTCGTAACGACGACTTCGCCCGGCTCGCGGATGCCAACGCGTTTGCCGGTTTGCGGATCAACGAGTTCGACGACGACGCCTTCCGCGATTTGCAATGCAGATTTCGTCGCGTCATCGTACGCGAGAAAACCGAGTTCCGCGGTCGCGTACACGTTCAACGTTTGCAATCCGTACACGCCTTCAAATTGTTGACGCAACGACGGCGGGTACGGCTCGGCGGTGAACAATGCTTTTCGCAACGCGAATTTTTCTTTGAAATTCAAACCGAGTTCTTCCGCTTTTTTGATCAGCGTCATCAAAAAACTTGGCGCGCCCGCATAGCCGGTGATTTTCAAATCGAGCAGTAACTTAACCTGGAGTTCGGTGTTGCCAACGCCGCTCGGCACGACGGTCGCGCCCGCGCCTTGCAAACCGGCATCGAGAAGCAAGCCGGCGGGAACGAGATGGTACGACAACGTGTTGAGCGCGATGTCGCCGCGCTTGAAACCCGCGTGGCGAAAGACGCGCGCCGCGACCTTGACCAACGCTTTTTCCGCGCCGTGCGGTTCGTAGAGCGGACCGGGCGAAAGGAAAATGTGTTTGAGTCGTTTCGCATTCACGTTCGCGAATCCGCCGAACGGCGGATTCGCCTGTTGCATTTGCGCGAGTTTGTCTTTGGCGGTGACCGGCACGCGTTCGAGATCGGCGACGCGTTTAATGTCGCCAGGTTTCACGCCGGCATCATCAAAGATTTTTTTCACGGCGGGTGCGTTCGCGTACGCGTGTTTCACAAAACGCGCGAGTTCACGATCCAATGAGCGAGATTTGGCGCGGGGCATTGCTCCTCCTTCAAAACAAAATTATGGATGTGGATATTTGCCGGCTTGAATCAAAAGTTGACGCCCGCCAAACGACGATACGCGTGCGCCTTCGCTAAACGCACCAAATGTTCCAACGTCAAATAACGTTCGAGTTCTTTTTCTTCGGCGCGTGAGAGTTCGCCGGTTTTACCGCGCGATACCAGGTCGCTGGCACGGTGTTCGAGTTCACGCGAGGGTTGCACCGCGAGAACTTGCCCCGGTGTCGGGTTGCTTGCCAACACATTCATAATCGCATCTTCGTCTTGAAAAGACTCGTCGCGTTCGGCGCGCAGGGCGCGCAATCCCAATTCGATTACGTGCGGCAATTGATCGCGCACATTGCAAAGTTGCGCTTCCAGCGATTCGGGAATCCAAATTTTGATTTCCCTCCGCGCCCGATTATATCACGTCGTCGTCAACGCGACAATATCTTCGATGGCGAGTCCGTAAATTTGCGGCGGCGCGACGCCCATCAACGCGAGGTACGATGCCAACTGACTGCGATGATGAACCTCGTGTTCGACCAACGCCATCAACCACCGCCACGCTTTGACCGGTTGACCTTTGAGCGCGGGACGCGGCTCGAATAATTTCGCATCGTCGAACGCGCGCAACGCGTCCAGCGCGTCGCGATGAATCGCGTCGAGATGCGCGATTGCCGCGTCGCGCGTCGGCGCGATTTGTTGTGCGTGTCCGACGTACTTCCATTCGCCGGTAACGACGACACCGACAAACATTTTTTCCGCGGCGGCAAGATGGCGAATCAAATCGCCGCACGTCAATTCGCCATCGCGCGGCGACCAATCCATTTTGTCCGGCGGAAGGGCACGAATGTAATTGAGCGTGCGCTTGCGAATGCCGTCGAAATAATCAATGAACGCGAGTGTGCTGGAAATCATCAGGATTCTCCAAGTGAACAAATCAGGATGAGCGATCTTGGACTCGACACTTTAGCGGGTTGGCGATCAAATGAATCACCGCGTAAACGCTCGATTCCATTCTAAATCCAGTTCACAATCTCTGTCAATCGCCGGACGCGCGGCGCGGCGGAATAATTCGGGTACCAATCATCGCGGTCGAGCAGGATCGCGTCCCAGCCCGCGCCGCGCGCGCCATCTACGTCGTGATGAATGCTATCGCCAACCAAAACAATTTCGTGCGGCGCGCATATCGTTGTGCGCGCGGCAACATCGAAAATCGCGCGCGCCGGTTTTTCCGCGCGCACCAGAGCGGAAACGACAACGCTCGAAAAATAATTCGCGATGCCGAGCGTTTGCAAAACCTCCGCGCAATTCGCGGTGAAATTAGACAGCACGCCGAGTTGCAAGCCGCGTGATTTCAGCGCGTCGAGCGCGGGGCGCGTGTCGTCGAACAAGCGATTGAAGTGCCCGCGCTGAAATTTTTGGTAAAGCGCTTGCGCCGCCGCGTCATCACGCGCGAGATCGAGCCGCGCCCAGCCGTCCGCGAAAAGCGTCGTCCAAAAAATTTCGCCCACGCGCTCATCCAAACTGAGCGGGGGCGATTTTTTTGCGCGCGCCGGAATTTCATCGTCGAGCGCGGCGACCATTGCGCGCGTCGTCGTGAAATCGCGCGTCGCGCCGCGCGCCTGCGCGAGCGTGACGTACTCGCGCGCGACCAGGTCGCGATCCATACTCATCAACGTTCCACCGAGATCAAAAAAAATGGCGCGGGGTTTCATAGAGATTGGAGATTGGAAGTTGGATGTTGGATGTTGGATGTTGGAATCGAATCTCCAACATCTAATTTCCAACCTCTAACCTCCTGATTTTTCCTCTTGCTTGCGGATAAAGTAGGGATAGCCGACGGCGAGAACGAGTGCGAACAAAAACCATTGCCCCGCATAGCCGAGATGCGATCCTTCGCTCAAATCGAGTTCGGGTTTGACGCGAAACGGCATTTGCGTTTGCGCGCCGATGGGGCTACCCGCGACCAAACGCGCGGGTTCGGGAATTTGTTGAACGTACACCGGCAAAATCGGCATTAGCATTTGTTGTGCAATGCGCGTGAGGTTGACGAGATTCCACGACTTGAGCGCGCCGTCGGGATCGGGCACGCCGCCGAAATCCGGCTTGACCTGGGAAATGCGAAGATTGCCGATCACGGTAACGATGCCGGGTTCGTCAAACTCTTTCCAATTTTCCGGCGCGGATTTATCTTGCGGAATCCAACCGCGATTGACCAGCACGGCTTGACGCGTGCCGCTAATCACGAGCGGCGTCAATAAATTCACGCCGAGATTGTTTTCGCGCCACACCTGGTTTCGCAGAGCGATTTGTTGCGAATGATCATAAGTGCCGGTTACACTGACCATTCGATATTCCATCTTGGTCAGATCGGTGGCGAGTAAATCCGGCGTCAACACAATCGGCGCGGAGTTGAGTTGCGTCTTGACGCGCGCGTTGAATTCGGCGCGTTGCGTGTGGCGTTCGATTTGCCAAAAACCGAGCCGCGCCATCACGCCGATTGCCGCCAGCACGAGCAGAGTCGTCCACCACCATTTACGCGTAAAAAATAATTTTAGCATTTTCAATTCGGTTGCGCGGGTTTGGTTTTTTTATTTTGCCGCAGGGGCCACAACACGAAACTGTAGACGAACAACAGCGCGCCCATCGGTGGACCGGCGAGCGTGAGTGCCTGGATGCGCGTCAAGGTCGTTACGCGCGGGCGCACATCCAAACCGAAATACTTGGTCGTTTGAAACGTGCACTCGTACGCAAAATTATTTTCGCGATCCATCGAAAGCGACGCGCTCGCGCCAGCGGGAATCCACAGCGGGCCCAATTGGTGGCTCGCCGTGTCCTGGTTTTTCACCGTCAACACATCGCCGAGCACGAACGTGAGATTCGCCGGGATCGCCGGCACGGGTTGCCCGGCGGCGACGCGTTCCGCCGTACCCGCCGGGATCACGAGTTCGACGTTGCGCGGCGCGCGATCACTCGAATCGCGCAAAATCAAAAACGCGACTTCGCTGAACACCCACGCCAGCAAAATGCCCAGCACAAGCGACGCGAGAATGCGTCCGCGAATTGTATTTAGGAAATTTTTCATAGTGCAATTTAGAAGTTGGAGGTTAGATGTTGGAAGTTGGAAATTGGAATTGAGCATTTATGCGGTGGTTCGCACGGACAAATAACCCGCTGAAGCGTCGAATCCAGCAATCTCCAATTTCCAATCTCTATTTCGCTTCGTCCACCAAATACCGGACATCCGCGACGATATCGCGAACTTCGGTGCCGTACGCGAACGTGACGCGCAAATTGCCGCGACGATCAATCACGTACGTCCGCGACGAGTGATCCATCAAATAACCGGCGGCAGAGCCGACATCGCGCTTGGCGCGATAGACGCCGTAACTTTTCCACACCGGGTCGAGTTCGGTTTCGGTACCGCTCAAACCCAGGATCGCCGGATCGAAAATCGAGAGATAGCCGCGCAAGTGATCGAGCGTGTCGCGTTCCGGGTCAATCGTGATGAAAACGAAACGAACACGTTGCGCGCGCGTGCCCAACTCGGCGCGAATTTTTTTGAATTCGGCGAGCGTCGTCGGACAAACATCCGGGCAATTTTTGTATACAAAAAACAGTAAAACAACGTTTCCACGTATATCTTTAAGGTTAAACTTTTTTCCGTCCTGGTCGGTCAGACTAAAATCTCCGCCAAGCTTGTTAAATACATCCAGCTTCATATCGGACCCTTGCATTTTGGCCTTGCACTGGAATGATCCGGCAAAAATCAGGGTTGCGGATCGTTTTACGTTTTACGATCCCGCGACGGTGCCGATGAGATATAACGCGGGATAAAAGAATTGCCAAACGATGTCAACAAAGTGCCAATAGTTCGCGCACGCCTCGACCGCATAGTGACGTTCGGCGGAGTAATGTCCGCGCAAGCCGTTGATGAACACAACCGCGAGAAACATCACGCCGGTCAAAACGTGGAACGCGTGCATCCCGGTCATCATGAAAAAGACCGCGCCATCCGCGCCCGTGTCCGGTTTGAACGGCGCAAGTTGCCACTCGACGCCGACGACGCCCGCCATAAACACGATGCCGAGAAACATCGTCATAAACGTCGCGAAGAGAAAGCCGCGCCGGTCGCCGTGCGCGATCATCACTTCGGCGCGATTCATAAAGAAACTACTGACGAGCAAAACCGCGGTAACGATGATGCCGACGGTTTGATCGACGTGCGGGCGATGTTCGCCGAGCAAATAAAATCGCGTTACGAGCAAGCCCGCGAACATGAATCCATCGGATAGAATGAACAACCAGAGACCGAGCCGATTGTTCGCGAGTTTGCGCGCGTAATCCGCCGCGCTCAATGCTTGCGCCGCCATTAGTGTCCTCCCTCATCCGAAAAGACGCGCGGCAGGTGCATATAATAGTCCAAGATCAGCGCGACGTCAATCACTGCCAACAAGCCCATCGCAAAAAATTGCACGATGAACGATCCGATTCGAACCGCGAGCCAGAACTCGATCAGGTTCACCACAACCAGGATCAGTAAAATCACTTCGCCCTGGCGCACTTCAGTTTTCTTGTCCATTGATTTTTTCTCCGGTCATTGCGAGGAGCGAAGCGACGAAGCCGCGAAGCGTCCGCGTAATTGGGGATTGCTTCGCTTCGCTCGCAATGACATACATTATTCCGCGCGTGCGCTTGCAGTGCCGGTTTGCATCGCGACGTAGGTCGAGCCGGGCAAACCGTAATCGTACGGTTCGCCGACGACGACGAACGGACGATCCGCGTAATTGTGATCCGGCGCGGGCGATGGCAATTGCCATTCGGGCGAACGCGAATTCCACACATTGTCGGTTACGCGTTCGCTTGAGCGCATCGTCCGAACCAGGTTGATCAAAAAGATCAACACGGACAGCGCGATCAAAAACGCGGCGATGGTGATGAGGAGTTGCGCCGGTTCAAAACCCTGGGTCGGATCGTAATCCGCGATGCGGCGGCGCATCCCGCGCAAGCCGATAAACATTTGCACCCAGGTAACAGCCCAGAACGAAGGCGTCATCAACCAAAAGTGCAGTTTGCCCAGCGTCTCGTTCATCCGCTTGCCGGTGATTTTTGGAAACCAGTAATAGATCGCGGCGAAGAACGGATAAACGAAACCGCCAAACATTGTGTTGTGAAAATGTCCGACGATCCAGTACGTATCGTGCAAGTGCAGATCGGTCGCGACCGTGCCGTTCGGCGGACCGGTGAGACCGCCGAAAAGAAATACGACAATCGCGCCGAGCGTGAACAGCATCGGCGTCGGCGTGATGATTTTGCCTTGCCACAAGGTGCCGACCCAACTAAAAAATTTCACGCCGGTCGGAACCGCGACGAGCAAGGTCGCGTACATAAACGGCACGCGCAAGTACTCTTCCATCCCCGCCGTGAACATGTGATGCGCCCACACGAAAAATCCGACGAGCGCGATCGCGAGCGAGGACATCGCGATCCACTTGTAGCCAAAGAGCGGCTTGCGCGCAAAGACCGGCAAGAGTTCGCTCACGATGCCGAGCCCCGGCAAAATGAACACGTACACCGCGGGGTGCGAGTAAAACCAAAAGAGATGCTGGAACAAGACGACGTTGCCGCCTTTGGTCGGATCGAAAAAGCCCATTCCGAAAACGCGTTGGATCAGCACCATCAAAAACGACAAGCCGATCATTTGCGTCGCGGTCAAACCGATGAGCGAAGTCGCGAATGCCGCCCACACGAAAATCGGCATTCGGAACATCGTCATTCCCGGCGCGCGCATCTTGAGCACGGTTACGATGATGTTGAGCGATCCCAGGATCGACGACAAGCCGACGAGATAGACGCCGATGAAAAACATTTGCATGCCGAGCGGCGCGCGCGCGGAGAGCGGCGGATACCCCGTCCAGCCGGTATCGAACCCGCCGAGGAACAAACTGCTCACGACGAGCAGAGCGCCCGGCACGTTGACCCAAAACGCGAATGCGTTCAAGCGCGGGAACGCCATATCGTTCGCGCCGATCATCAACGGCACGAGATAGTTGGACATCGCGCCGACGCCGGTGAGAATCGCGGCGATCATCACGATGCCGTGCAAACCCATCAACGTATTGTACAGATCGGGCGACAAGAATTGCATGCCCGCCGCCGCGAGTTCAGTGCGAAAGATCAGTGCGAACGTTCCCGCGAGCAAAAACAATAACACGGAAGTAACGCCGTACTGCACGCCGATCACTTTGTGATCATAGTCAACGTCAAAGTACCGTTGCCAGCGCGGCTTGTTCGGATCGGGTCCGTGATACTCCGGCGTTGCGATCCCGCGCATCCACTTGATCCAATCGTCCATCGAACCGACGCCGAGCATAAACGCGATGCCGCCGACGAATCCGCCAAAGACCGCGGCGGGTTCAATGTCGCGCAGATCATTGTTCGGCATTCCCAGGATCGCGCGAATCGCGACGATGAGCGCAGTGCCCAGCGCCGAGCCGATGATTTGCGCGATCACTCCACGCGTAAAACCTAAAGATAAAATTCTCACACGACCCCCTGGATGATTTCAGATTTCGGATTTCAGATTGAAAAAAATTTGAAATCTGAAATTTGAAATCTGCAATTACTTGAGCGTTTTGAGGTACTCGATCAGATCCGCGATTTGCGCGTCGCTTAACGTGAGCACCGGCATCGGCGTCGTGAAACCTTTGACGAGTTTCGCGGCGGGCGTACGGATCGATTCTTTGATGTACGCGTCATCCACCTTGACTTTTTGTCCGGTCGTCAATTCTTCTTCGCGACCATAGACGCCCTTCCACGATGGACCGATCCCGGCTTTGCCGTCAACCGAGTGGCATGCGGCGCAACCGAATTGCGTCGCCCATCTGCGACCGCGTTCGACTGGATCGGTCGGAATGGATTTCGCTTCCTTGTCGAGCCATGCGGCAAATTCGTTTGCTTCCATCACAACGACCGGGCTTTCCATCGTCGCGTGCAACTGCCCGCACAATTCCGCGCACCGCACTTTGTATTCGCCGGTTTTCGTCGCGGTCACGCGCAGGTCTTTGACCATATTATCGCCAGGCAACGCGTCTTGCTTGACGCGAAATTCCGGCACCCAAAACGAATGGATCACATCGGTCGAAGAAAGTTTGAGCAAAACTTGTTTATCCTTCGGCAAATAGAGCGTGTTCGACGACACGTTGCCTTCGGGATATTCAAAGCGCCAAGTCCACTGCGTGCCGATCACTTTCACTTCCATCGCTTGCGGATCCGCGCGCATCGTTTCCGCGAGCGCGCCCGCGCCGAGGTACGAAAAATACAACACGGTCGCGAGCGGCAGAATCGTCCACGCGATTTCTAAACCGGTGTGCCCTTCAAAATGCGCGCCATCGCCGGTGTCGCCGGCTTTGCGGCGAAACACGACGAGCGAGTACACCATAAAGACGACGATGAGCGCGAAGAGAAACGCGATCACCTTGACGTGCATCCCGAACAAATTGTCAATCGGCACGGCTTGCGCGCTCGCTTGCACTGGCATCAAGCCCAGCGCTTCGAGCCCGGCATTGACCAACACCGCGACGATGACGACCAAAATCGCGACTGCAATAAAATGCTTCATACTACCTCTCCTTGATTCGTTGAGAGCGTTTTTCGGTTGGGGAATTTCTAAATCGTTCAACCAATCTTCGATGCGCGCGCCCGCCATCGTGCGCCGATCATACACGACGACCGGTCCGGTCTCTTTGAGCGAAACCAGGACGACGCGCATCGGTTGTTGATCTTCGATGAACCGCGCGAGAAATTCATCGCGATTGATGCTCGTGTCGTCGTGATCCACGATGACCAGGTCGGGCGCGTGCGTTTTGAGCGCGGCAATCGCTTCATCGGTGTTACGCGCAGTACCGACGATTTCGACGCGCGCGCCATCGCGCTTGTGCAGAAGACTTTTCAGTCCGTCGCGAAAAAGCGGATGACTCGACACAATTAAAATTCGGCGGGGATGATCCATAGCGTTTGTCGGGCAAATTGGAAATTTGCCGTACACACACTATACCAAATTTGCGCGGGGAATAATATCGTCGGAGGGGATGAATCGCGGGTGAATGTTCCGGGTGATAGTGGCGTCACCCGGCGCGAACTGTAGAGCGGGCGGCTCGCCCGCATCGGCGAATGTCGGGCGAGCCGCCCGTCCCACCGTCAAATCGCTACGACCGGGTCGGTTTCGCCGCGTCAATCAATTTGCGAATCGCGCGCGAGAGGTTGGTGTCGAGTCGGCGTAAATAGTTGACCTGGGGTTGGGTGAGCGTGATCGTCTTGCGGACGATGGGGGCGGGCGCGGGTTTGCGCCCTGCGCCGGGGCGCTTGCCGCCGTGAACAAAGCGATTCGGTTTCAGTTTGGCGCGATCAAATTTGAATTCGGCAGGCAATTCGTAATCGTCTAAACCGGGAATGTGTTCGGTTAAAAAAATTTTTCGTGTTCTAGTCTTCATAGATCGTGTGCTCCGTGCGCGTGGCTTTGCGCGCGCTAATCAGCCGGATCCGTTTGAGTACGCGTTGAATGAACGAGACAACCAACAAGCGATTACGATCAGAGTAACCCAGTAAAACTTCGCGCGATTCAAAATCCGAGTGTAGTTCGTCGGCTTGAATGACCGCGTGGTGATCGTCAAAGCAAGTCGTCGCTTCGTCGAAACTGACGCCGTGCTTTTTGAGGTTCGCGGCGGCTTTGGCGGGATCCCATTCAAATTCAAGATCAGCTGGAAACATTGGATCGGCTCGTGAATTTATCCTATCATATCTTTTCAAGCGGGTCAATCTACCGCGTAACGCAAATCTCCGATTTGCGGATGGCGGGCGAGCCGCCCGCGCTACATCAAAAAAATGCCGGATCAATTCTGCGCGGCGATCCAAATCGCGTAATCGGTTTCCAGCCGCGCGCAGATCGCGGCGCGCAGATCGCCCAGTTGAGCAAACAGCGTGTTGAACTCGGCGTCTTGTCCGTCGCGCATCACGTCCAACAGTTGGTCGCCGCGCGCGCATATTAATTTGCGGCGCGAATCAAGCTTCACCCTTAAACCAAAAATGGTTGTCCATCCGTTCATCTCGCGCGTGCAGAATCCACTTTAGGCGTTTTGTAAACTCTTGGGGTTGGCGGGCAGATGCACGGTGAATGTTGTGCCGCGACCAGGTTCGCTCGCGACCGAAATTTTTCCGCCGTGCGCGGCGACAATCTCTTGCGCGATCGCGAGCCCCAAGCCGGTGCCGCCCGCGACGCGCGCCTTGTCGCCGCGATAAAATCGCTCGAACAAGCGCGGCACATCTTCCTGCGGAATTCCAAAACCGGAATCCGCGACGGCAATCGTGATCCACGCGGTTTGCGGTTGCGTAATCACGCGGCGGCGAATGATGCTACTATGCGTAACGCTCGGCGGCGTTTGCGCTTTTGCGGTGATCGTTACAGATCCGCCGGGGCGATTGTACTTGATCGCGTTGTCAATCAAATTTGTGATCACTTGCTCCAAGCGTCCGGGATCGCCGGTGAACGATGGGAGCGGATCAATGATCGTCGTGAGCGTCGCGTTCGCGGATTCCGCGCGCGGGCGCAAACGTTCGACCCAGTGCGGAAGCAGTTGCGCGAGATCGGCCGTGTCGTGCGCGATCGGCGTTTGCCCCGATTCGAGTCGCGCGAGCAATAACAGATCGCCGACGATGCGCGTCATGCGCGCGGTCTCATCGAAAATCGTTTGCGCCGCGCGTTGCGCGCTTTCGATGGTCGGCGTCGCGCCGTCGAGGATCGCTTGCGCGAAACCTTGAATCGAGGTGAGCGGCGTTTTCAATTCGTGCGACACATTCGCGACAAAATCTTTTTCCATTTGCCGCGCGCGTTGCACTTGCTCCGCCATCGCGTTGAAACTCGCGGCGAGCCGTCCGATCTCGTCGCCGCCTTTGGCTTGAACGCGATGATCGTACTGCCCACGCGCAATCGCTTCGGTCGCGCGCGAAAGATTCGACAGCGGTTTAGCAATCGAGCGCGCGAGCAAAAACGCGACGAGCAGAGACACGATCAGCGTGATGCTTCCCGCGATCAACAAACTCGTCCCGATTTCATCCAGCACTTCAAAGAGCGGTCGCTCTTGCGCGGCAAGCGCGACGTACACGTTCTGCCCGCGCAATTGTCCCGCGGCGACGGCGGCGTACAACAGCGCGCGCGCGTTCGCGCGCGCTTGCGTCTGCCCCCAGAAAAAACCGCGCGTCGCTTCGGTGCGCGCGAGCGGATTGAGCGAAATGTTGCGATTGGTCAAATTGTTCGCCGAATCCGCGAGGACGAGACCCTTGTCCGTAACCAGCATCACATTGCCCACGTCGCCGGCTTGCGGTTGCAGACGCGTCACAATTTCGCGCGGCGCGACATCGTTTTGCACCATCGCGCGCGTTTGAAACGCGAGCGGCACAACCGCCGCGCCGAGTCGCGCGAGTTGCACCTGGCGTTGATAGTCGCGCAAAACAAACGCGAGCGCGACTGCGAGAATCGCGAGCGTCAGTAAAATAATAAAAACGTGAGTGAGAATGAGGCGGGTTCGTAAAGACATTGTTCGTTTGTCAGTTGGATAGTTGGATAGTTGGATAGTTACATAGTTGGATGGTTGGTCAGTGAGGAGTAACTATGCAACTATGCAACTATCTAACAATTTAACTAACCAACTTGTAGCCGACCCCGCTGATCGTTTCGATTTGCGTTTTCGCGCCGGCGCGTTTTTTGCGGAGATGCGCGACGTGCACATCCACCGTGCGCGTTTCGCCGGCGAAATCGTACCCCCACGCGATTTCGAGCAAGCGTTCGCGCGTGAGCACGATCCCAGGATGTTGCGCGAGCACCGCGAGCAGATCAAATTCTTTCGTGCGGAGTTCGACCTGGTTTTTGCCGGCGGTCACTTCGCGGCGATCCAGGTCAACCGTAATGTCGCCGACGGAGAGTTGTTTTGTTTTCGGCGTCGGACTGTAGCGCCGCAAAACCGCCTTGACGCGCGCGACGAGTTCGCGCGGGTTGAACGGCTTGGTGAGGTAATCGTCCGCGCCCAGTTCGAGTCCGACGATTTTATCCACGTCTTGATCGCGCGCGGTGAGCATAATGATCGGCACGTCGGATTCCTGGCGAATGCGCCGACACACTTCAAAGCCGTCCATCCCCGGCAACATCAGATCGAGAATGATCGCCGCCGGTTTAATCGCGCGATATTTATCGAGCGCGAGTTTGCCATCATACGCGACCTCGACCGAGTATCCTTCTTTTTCGAGGTACAGTTTTTCAAGTTCGATGATATTTTTTTCATCATCAACGCAAAGAATCGTTGGCATGGTTTTTCTCCTTACTTTTCACACCCAATCCCATCTTTATCTGCGTCAAAGCGATGCGGATCGGGCGGAAGGACTCGGAAATTTTCGTACGGAATCTCTGGGCAGTCCAAGTCTGGTGGGTACCGTGGTATGCACACATCGGGATATGCTGAATCGCAGTTGCCGGATCGCGAAGGTGCTATGGTTGGTTGAGCGCGCGGTGCTGGTATCTGAGTTGGCGGAGAAACCAGGACTGGCGCGATACCCCATAAACCACGACCGGCTGTTCGCGCTTCTTGTTGCGCTTGCAAAAAAAGTGATTGGTTTTTGACATCCGGCGGGTACGTGCTTACTTTGGCGTACCCTTTCCTGACAAGTTCGGCGTTGACAAACACATTGCCAACAAATACGTAACGCAACAACCGCCCATATTTATCTGTTTCGCTTACATCTTTTTCCAAATCCACCGACTTGCCACCAACCAAAGATTTGTTTGCCTCGCTTGCCTCTGCACCCATCCACTCGATAGGTTTGCCGGGAGCAACCGTCTCTGGTGTGTCAATTCCAATGTACCGCACTGTGTAGGTTTTGCCGGCAATCAACACTTGGATTGTGTCGCCATCAATCACTCGCGATACCTGCGATGTTACTCTTCCTGGTTTTTGTGTAACTGGGGAAGGGGTTGATGTTTGAGAAAGCGTTGGTAGTTTTACTGTTGGAGAACGCGTCACGGTCGGTATGACCGTTTGCACGAGAACGAGCGTGGGCGTATCGGCGGGCATCGGCGTTAGCGTAATTGTTGGAGGTAATAATGTTAAAGTTGGCGACGACGTTAAAGTCGGTTCTGGGATATTCGTTGGCAAAGTAACGTGCGTTGGCTCAGCCGGTTTCGCGATTTGCGTAGGTTGTGGGTTAAAATTTTGTACAACCAAAGCACCGCCCAAACAGTAAACGCAAACGACACCTAACGCGAGAATAGCGACCACGATCCATTGCTGTTTGGTCATTTTTCCTCTCCTTTGCGCTACTTCGGAAACGTCACCTTCCTCTCGAAATTATTTATATCTCATCACTCTAAAACAATCCGGCTCTACGCGTGATGACACGCGGAGCCGGATTGTTTTGTGCGCCGCTCAATCCAAACACAAACCACAGATTGCACAGACGCAAAGCGCACAGAAAACACAATCTGTGCAATCTGTGCAATCTGTGGTTGCATATTTCGGACAATGCCTATTTGTCATCCGTTGCCGGAAGTTATGCCGAGCCGGTCGCGCGCGCTTTGCGCGCGGCAAAAATAATCAGAACGAGCACCACACCACCGGCGACCAACAACAAATCTTCACCCAAGCCGGTGTCAGGCAAATTACCGCCGGGTGTGCCGGTGCCAGGCGTGAGCGTTACTGTCGCGCCGGTCGCGGGAGTTCCGGATGATGGTGTGTTCGTTGGCAACGGCGCGGCGGTCGGCAAAACCGGTGTGTTCGTTGGCGCTTCGGTCGCGGTCGCTTGCGCGAGCACAACCGGGCGCGGCGTCGCGGTGCGCGCGATTAACGTGGGTGTCGCGGGTGGACGCGCGGTGAGCGAGTTCAACACGAACCAGCCGCCCAAGCCCAACACGCCGAGGAGCAACAATCCGCCCAAACCAATCGCGAGAATGACAAACAGTTGGCGACTCGGTCCGCCGCTCGCAGGGGTAATCTCTGACATACTAGGTCTCCTTTCGCGGTGTGATGTATGGGCAAAGCATCCTTCGACTTGGCTCAGGATGCTTCGCCCCTACGCGTTAATCATCCAATTAGTTCTAAATTTTCCCAGGGCACAAAAACCTGACTGCCGGTCAATAGTTCGACTTGCGCGCCCCATGCGGACACACCGCTTTCCAAAACTTGGGGTTGCTCCGGCGCGTCCGCGATTTTGCCGATGTGTCCGATCAATGGCCCGCTCACGATTCGCACTTGCGCGCCGATTTCGGAATTGAGCGTCGAAGGCGGCAACGCGGTTTCGCCGGACAAGGTGGACGAGAGCGCGGGAATAAAAATTTCAGGACGCGCGCCGGTGTTGGAATTGATGAGCGTCTCTTCGCCGCCGTGCCGCGCGAGCAATTCAAAAATCGGCAGAGCCATCGGGATTTCGCCAAACCCTTCGGTAACGAGCGTCGGCAGAGCGACGGTCGCGAGCAGGTCTTTGATTTGCGGCGTGATGCTTCCGACGATCAACCCGGCGGCTTGTTCCTGGATCGCGCGTTCAATCGCGTCTTTGGTAACACCCGCGCCCGCGAGCAAAATCGCGCCGCGCGCGGACACATCAATTGCGTCGCCGGACACGATGCCGCCCGGCGCGTCCACCAATTTTTTCAATCCGCCGTACGCTTCGCCGCCCGATGCCCACACACCTTCGACGAGCGCGCCGGTCGCTTCGATGATGACGCCGCGTTGCGAAATAATGTTGACGACCGCGCCGCGATAATATGCTTTGAGTTCGAACGGCGCGTCGAGCAAATCCATCGTCAACCACGAACCTTGCAGGGCGGTGATGCGTCCGTTGCCGGGCGCGCGGTACGCGCGTTTTAGCGCGCCAAAAAGTTCCGGCTTTTCCGCGATCACATCGCGCGCGACCAGGTCATCGCCAACTTGCTTGCGTAAAAATTTTGAAAGCGCGGTTTCCGTCGTCCGCATATAACGCGCGAGCGGCACCGGGCTCAAATGTCCAACCGACGCGGCGCGCGCGACGACATCAAGCGCGCCGACGCGACTGCCCATTGTAACCAGGACTTCGCCGCGCACCGACATCGCGCGTTCGCGGCGGATGCGCGCGAGCGGCAAGACACGCGCCTGGGTCAGCGGTGGAATGAGTGGATTAGCCATAATTCACCTCGCCGCCAATGTCCCAATACCATTGTTGAATTTTTGCGCGCCGTTTTTCCGGGTCGGTCGGTAACACAATCGGACGCCCGCGCGCATCAATAATCAAACCAAGCGCGCCGCCTTCGACCTGGGCTTTGAAAATGCCGCGTCGTCCCGGTCCCAAATCCACGCCGGGCGCGGGGCGTACTTCGAGCGATGCCTTTTCACCGGGCGCGAGCGGCACAATTTCCAAACTGCCGTGATGCACTTCCAAATTCATCACGCCGCCCGCGGTCGGTTTGAGTTTCACATTCAACGCGACCTGACCTTCGCGCGCGTTTGAAATTGGCGCGATGACCGTGCCGAGCGTTACAAATCCATCGCGTTCCAACACGGTCGCCGCCGCGTCCGGGTTCACGGTCGCGAGCGCGCCGAACGCAGGCGCGAGTCCGAACGCGTCCGCGGCAAGCGTGAACACGCCGTGCGGTTGCAACGCATCTAACGCGAGCAGAGCGGTCGCGCCCAGGTTTGTGTTGTACGCGAGCGCGCCGCCGGTCAACAAAATCAAATCGAGTCCGCGCGTATCCAACTCATCTTCGCGCGCGGCGGTCATCAACGCGACGCGCGCCGCCGCGTGTTGCAAACGCATTTCATCGCGCGTCACCGGAATCGTGCGCGGGTGCGCGGCGCGATTGAGCAAACGCACGCGCGCGTCGTCCGCGCTCATTTCCATCGGAATCCAATCGCGCACGCGTTCCATTCCTGCGTGCGCGATCACGCGTTCGATGTTTTGCCCCACGCCGAGATCGGCGCGCACGATGCGCGTAAAGTGTTCGCCGCGCGCGGTGATGAGCGTCGTCGCGCCGCTCCCAATGTCCGCGCCGAGCACGTTCAAGTTGAACAGCCGCGCGATAAAGCGCACGACATTTTCAAACGCGCGCGCGGTCGAGATCACGTTTGTCGGCGTCATATTCGTCAGTTCGGTCATTCCCGGCAAAAACATAATTTTGCGTTCGGCGTACACTTTTTCAAGTTCGGCTTGCAGAGCCGCCGGATTTTCACGCTCCATCGTCGGGCGCACATTCTCCACGACGCGCAATTCCGCGACACTGCCGATGCGGTGCGCGATCTGCGTGCGCGCGTCGCGATTGCCGGCGAAAATCACGAGCGGGCGCGCGTTCTCTTCGCGCGACGCGACGATGGACGCGACCAGGTTCGCGATTTCGTACAGCCCGTTCGTCGCGCCGCCATCAATGCCGCCGACCAAAATAATCACATCCGCATTCGCGCGCGCGAGTGTTTCGGCGGCGAGCGCGGCTGGGTCCGGTTGCGGTTCGTTCGCCTGCGCGCGCGGCGCAATCGCGATGCTGACACCCGCGCCGTTATCCTGCTCCGGCAAAGGCAACCAGCGTCGCCCGGTTTCGTCGAGCGCGACGGTTGCGACGACAGTCGCGTACGTGCCGTGAATCGCGCGCAATGCGCTCGCGACGCTAATCTCGCGCGCGAGTCCGACAATCGCGACGCGCACCGGCGTGGGAGCGCTCGTCAACGCGACCAACGCATCCACGCCTTGCGCGCCGACGCGTTCCGGCGTAATCACTTGCCCATCGTCGGTGAGCAAGCGTCTACCCGTGCGCGCTTGAACTTGTTGCACCGCGCGGCGCACGCCGAGTGTTACATCGTCGGGTGTGGTCGCCGCCGTGCCCGCGCCGATAAAGCGGTACGCGCCTTCAACCCAATCCACCAAACCAACTTTGGTGTTGACGCTTCCGCAATCGGCAACGAGCAGAGATTCGAGTTTCGAGTCAGCCATTTTTGATTTCAGATTTCTGATTTCAGATTTATGCGAACCGATTATTTCACAACCTGCAACCAATCGTGCATCAAATAGTACATTCGATTGATCAGCACCGCGACGCGCGACGCGGCAGTGCCGGCAAAAATCGCACCGAACGCGATCAGAATGAACCAGCGTCCGACATAACCCCACCCACGCGCGACCTGGTCGAACGCGCGCGCGCCGGTATTTTTGCCGGGAATGATAAAGCGAAACGAGAGAAACGCGCCGAGCGCGCCGACGACCATCAACACATTGCTGATCACCACATCCCAGCCCGCGCTGGGTGAAAGCGAAACGACGAGCGCGCCGATCTGCGGCGCGAGCACGCCGCTCAACGCGCCGGTGATCGCGAGCGCGCCGCCGACGCCGAACAGAAATCCCATCGGGACATTGCCAAGCGACGCCCAACTCGCGCGCGCTTTCGCGAACAATAACAATCCCAGGATCAACGGAATAACCAAATGCCAATCGCGATTCGGATCCGCGCTGAGCGGATCGATCAACTTTGGCAACAGCACGAGATAGATCGCCGCGGTCGCCGCATAGCCAACCGCGACGCCGACAAAGATCGCCTGTGCGAGGCGGAACAAGGGCGAATCGCCGAGCAAATAACTAAATACGAGCAGAGTCAGAATCGCGCCGACCCACACGCCGATGAGATCGTTCATTTCGCTTTGCTCCGCGCGCGCCCAATCCAAAAAACCAGGTTGCCGATCACGATCAAGAAAACGAATACGAGTTGCGCCGCGCTCTGCGCGTTGACGCTGATCACCGCAAGTCCCGGTTGTCCCGCTAAAATTTCGTACTGCGCCGCGCCGATCAAGCCGCTCATCAACGCGGTCAATTGTTGCGCGGTGCGGTACGCGCGCGCTTTTGGTTCGCCGCCCGCGCTCACGCCGGCAGCAATTTTGACGCCGCGCGGTTGCACTTGATCCATCCACATTTTGAGCGCGTCATCCGAACCGGCGACCACGACGACGAGCGCGATATCGCGCAATTGTTTGACGTTCGTCATCATTGGAAATTGCGCGAGCGGTTGATTTTGTTTGCCATCGCGCGCGAACGCGGCAAACCCGGTGGTCGCGAATTGCGCCAGCCCGGCTTCGTGGCCGGCGAGATAACCGGCGTTGAGATAATTCACGCCGTACACGTACTTGTCCATTCCGCGCGTCGCGTCCTCGAGCACGCGTTGCGCGATTTGCGGACCGGTGTCGTACGTCGAAAGCGCGATCACGCGCACGCCGCGTTGCGCGAGATGGCGCGCGAGCGCGCGCGCTTGCAAATCCATTTCGCCGGCATTGCTCGCGTCGTACTCGAACGCGAGCGCGACGGTTGAATTTGCCGGGAGCGCGTTGAGCGCGTCGTACAATTCCGTCGTCGGCGTGCGCGAGATATCGAGCAGTGCGCTCGACCAATCGAGCGGCAAAAGAAATGGCGCGATCACCACGAGCCCGAGCAAAAGATAAACGAGCAAACGACCAAGCGCAAAGGTCGGCGCGCGCTTGGTCGCGATGGGCGCGGCGAGCGCGGCCGGCGCGGACAAAAGCGACTCAAAAATTCGCGCGCCGCTTTTTTCCGGCGTCGCCGCCGGACGCGTGGACAAGATGTGCGGCTCAGCAATCGCGTTCGCCAACGGCAGAACGCCGCGCATTCCCGCGAGCGGTCCGATCGTTTCGACCGGTTCGCCCTCCATCGTTTCGCTGGGCCACTGCTCCAACGTTTCCACCGGTTTCAGCGCGGCGATCCATTCGGGCACCTGCCCGCGTTCGATGCCCGGCGCGGCTTCGCCCATACTCACTTCCGGTTTTTCTGCGGGCTTCGCTGTTCTCAACCACTCGGGAATATCTTCTTCTTCAACTTCGCCGGAAATAGTTGGCTCGGCTAACGCGAACGGCGATGGCAACGCGGAGAGCGACTCGATCAATTCTTCGCTCGGCGATTCAGTTTCTGCCGGCGCTTGCGGCGTAATCGGCATCATCGGTTCCGCCGATGGCGGCAGTGCGGCGCGCAACCAATCGGGCACTTCGGATGCTTGCTCTGCCGATTCAGTCGCCGGTGCCGGTTCAGCCATCATCGAAGTTAGCCAATCTGGTTTTTCGATTTCGGGCTCGCTGGATTCTACCGGCGGTTCCGCCGAAGTGGGCGCGGCTTGGAGCCACGCCGGCGCTTGATCGCTAATTGTTTCACTCGGCGATTCTTCGGCGCGCGCGGTCGCGCGTAATTGCGCGAGCCACGCGGGCATTTCCGCTTCGACCGGCGCGATTGGCTCGGCTGGCATCGGCGCGCGCGGTTGCTCTGCGACGGGCGCGACCGAACCAGGTTGCTCAAGCCAACTTGGTTCGCGATCCTGGATCGGCGCGCGCGGTTGTTCGATCCAACTTGGCGTTTGTTCTTCCGGCGTCGGCGGCGTTTCGGTTTGATCTGCCGCCGCGCGCATTTGGCGAATCCAGGTTGGGTCGGGTTCGTCTAACGGTGTTTGCGTTTCTTCGGCAGGCATCGTCGCGCGCATTTGGCGAACCCAGGTCGGTTCTTTTTCTTCCGCGATTTCTGGCGCGGCTTCGGCTTGCGGTTGAGTGGACGTGTTGAGCCAATCGGGAATATCTTCGACGCCTTTAATTTTTGGCGCGCGCGTTTCTGATTCTGCTGGCGCGGATCGATCCGAAAAAATTTCGGCGGATTCGGTCGCGGGTTGATCCTCATCCGCCGGTGCGGACGCGCGCAAATGCGCGAGCCAATCGTCGGAGGGCGCGGCATCGGTCGCGGGCGATTCCGGTTGCGCCGGAATTTTATCTTCGGTCGCCGATTTGCTGGGCAGGGACAAACCTTTGATCGGCGGCGGCGCGGGTGGTTTATCGGACGCGGGCGGTTGCGTTAGCGGCACGAGGCGCGCGCCGCACTTGACGCAAAAAACACTTTCGACCGGATTCGGCGTGCTACACATCGCGCACACCAAGCCGGATTGCGGCGCGAGGCGCGCGCCACAAGTGTTGCAGAATTTACTGCCGTCTCGATTTTGAGTCCCACAATGTGTACAATATAACATCGTTTTATTCGCTGTACGGGCGGTCCATCCCGATGATCAAACGCAATGCCGTTGCCAATGTGCCGAGCGCGACGCCGAGCATAATACCGCGCAGTCCGGCTTCACTTGGCACACGCAAGATCCATTCGCGCGCGTCGGCAAGCATGCCGGCAAGTGGAATTTGTCCGATCAACACAATCACCGCCGCGATCACCATCAACGTCGTCTCGAGATTGCGCGCGCGCAACGCGCGATACGCGGCGGTCGCGAGAAAGAATGCGGTCAAGGCGAAGAACGCGCCTTGCAAAGGCAGATACACATGGTTGAACAACCACGCCATTTCGGAACTGGGGAGAGTGTACCACAAACCTACCGCGAAGACGCCGAGCGTAACAACCAGGACGATCGCGCTATAGCCCGTGCCCGGTTCGTTGCGCCGCGTCACGCGCAAGAAATGCACGAACAATAAATTGCCCAAGCCAAGCAATAGCGCGAACGCGGTGAGGATGATCGCCCATTCGCGAAACGTCGCGCCGACGTTGTTGAGCAAGGGATGATCGAAGAAAAAATCCAACAACGTGAACAGCCCCACGGTAATCGCCAGCGCGGTCGGGATCAATCGCATCGTTACACCACTCCGAAGGACTTGAGCGCAATCGCGACCACAATCGCGACCACAATCAACCACCGCATCAAATCTTGCGCGAACAAACTCGCGAGATGACTTGATTTTTTCAGAAGGTACGCGCCGCTCGCGTAAATTTCTTCACCGATTAACGGATGCTCGACTGCGGCATGCACAAGCGGTAACACGCGCTCTGCGCTCGTGCCGCCGACTTGGTGCAAATTGCGTTGCGCGCCGGTTTCGCCGAGCAAAAGAAATTCGTCGCCAAAGCGACCGATCATTACGTTCGTCGTCAATTTTTGTTGATTCAACAATTGCATCACGCCGGCAGAGTACGCGATGCCATCGGGCGCGATCAAGCGCGCGCGCGCGGGATCGTACTCTTCGGGATAACCGTGTCGAATATACGCGCGGCGCAAAACATCTTGCGCGACTGGCAACGCGGTGGGATTCGCGACGGTAACGATGGGCGGCAATGCGCTCACGGTTGCGCGATCCGCGACATATTCCAACGTGGTCAGACCCGCCATTGTATCGGCGGTGAATTGATCGGCGACGCCGGCAATGCCGAGCGAGACATGCACGGGTTGCCCGGTTTCTGCGGCTTGCGATAAAAGTCGTTGCAACGCGGCGTAACTTGGAATCGGGCGCAAGGAAATGGTCAAACCGCGTTTGATTGTCCAGTAGGTGAAAAAAAAGAGAGGAAGAAAAACCAGGAACAGCGCCAACTGGCGCGCTTGCTCTGTTCCGATTGTCGCTTGCAGTAAACTTGTTAGCGTTTCCATCCAGCGGCTCCGCGAGCGTCCATCAACCGGCTGAGGATTGGTCGAACGATTCGAGCCGGTCAATCAACGCTTGCACATTCGCGCGATCTTCGAGCAGTAATGCCAGGTCGCGCACATCGGCATCCTTGAAACCGAAAGTGAGAAAAGGTTGCGCGATCCAAATTAATTGCGCGCCCAGGAATGATAACGGGAGATGCATCTGTAACGCGAGCAATGCCGGTGCGCGCATGCCGGCGCGCGCGATGTGGTGCGCGTAATCGTCAATCATTTTTTCGCGGCGTGGCGCGTCAAGCATCTTTTCCTTGATTACCAATGCGTAATTCTTGGGTAACATTATAAGACTAGTAGGATGATCCGTCAAGCACGCTAATCGGCACAACGCGCGCGCGCTGGGAAACCAAAACGCGCGACTCGGTTCGCGTCGCGCGCTTTTTTCAAATTCACTTGATCGAGCCAAGCGCGCGCAGATAAAAATTTTCGCGATCCAACTACGAAAAGAATTCCGCGCGCCGGCTTTATTTTAAATCAATCGGCTTGACGTGCATCAAGCGATGCCCGACCATATCCACAGCGACTTGACTTTGCTCAAGCACAAGATAACCGAGCAACGGTTCGTAAATCCCATCTTCCGGTTGCATCTCGACAAAAAGAATTTCGTTAAAGATCGGATCGAAACGCGCGCGCGTTACCGTCGCTCACAAATTTCGCGAATTTGTGGCTTGACAATCTTTCTACATCCGTTTATAATGACGACTGTTGATGTAAGGACTGGTGGGAAACGGCAGTTCCAGGACATCAACGAACTCAATGGCCCCACAGAGGGCATTGTGCATCCAAGGAGGATGACATGAAGTACTTGAAAGTGATCGTTCCCTTGCTCGTGGTCGTGGCGATGCTCCTCGTCGTCTTGCCCGTCGGCGCGCAGGGACCCGTGCGAGTCGCGACTTCGGATGGTGTGAAAGCCGTCTTCGTCCGCACCGCTGGCACGAATGAAGACCCGTTCGGTGGACATCCCATCGGCTACGGTCAAGCACGACCATCGGCTGGCATCGCTCGCTTCGGCATCTCGCCGTTCGTGCAAGCGTTGCCCGGTGGTGTTCCAAGTGCGGTTAGCGGTGATGGCACTTCCGCCCGCAAATCCGTGTACGTTGGCGGCGCGTGGGTTGCTGACAGCCGCGCTCAATCGCCTCGCGAACCCCAAATCGAACTGCCTTCCTGCGCGACCGTCAAATCGCCAGCCGGCACTTCGCGCTGGTTCAAGATGGACAGCTGGAAAGACAAGAAACTCCAGATCTGGCTCGATGACGAACTGAACACCGCGACCGCGCCCTCGGGCTCGGCAGTGTTCGGCGCGGCGGATGCCTACATGTGGGGTATCGCGCCGGGTGATGCGTGGAGCGTGAACTACTGGGACACCCCAGGCGTTACCTCTGGCACATACTTGACTGGTCCATGGCTCGAAGGTTGGGTGATGGCGATCTACGACCAAGACAATATGAAACCGAACTATGCTTTTGCCGCACCGAACGCGTGGCTGTACACCGTCTCCTATAGCGCTGGTGGAAGCCCGCGCCGCTCGGGACAAGGCGTCCCCGGTGGTAGCGACAATGGTCGTGGCGTGAGCGTTGCGGGTGGTGGCGCGGGTGGTATCCATACCTACGCACAATTCAACCCGAATCAACCAAGCCACTTGCTGTGGTCCGAAGGTGGTTACGACGGCTGGGTGCATGCGCGCGTCTTCAATCAAATGATTTGGGACGGCGTGGTTACCGTCTGCTCGTACCGCGCCAGCAAATAATTCGCGCGAAACTCCATCTTTAGCCGACGCATCAATCTCAACCTAACTTGGTTGAGCGCGCTAGAGATGTGAATGAAATTGAGACACACTCTTGGTGTTTCTCCCACTGGATCGAACTAAAGGTGTCCTGGTTTCTCTGCCAAACATCAAGCGTGTGTGCTCAATCTGAGTAATCTGGAACGCGACGGGGGATCAAACTTCCGTCGCGTTCTACCTTGGAGCGTGGAACGCGGAATGACGATTCACTCGCCCCGATTCTCCTCGTTAAAAATTTTATTTCCGGTCGCCTTCATCCTGGTTCTGCTATCCTTGTTCGCCACAACGATTATCACCGCGCGCGCGGCAACACCAACGCCGATCCCAGGCGCGGTGCAAGCCCTCGCGACCGAGTCTCTGCGCGTGCGCGGCGGACCTGGCACAACTTTTTCAATTATCGGAAGCATTAATAAATCTAGTTCAATTCAAATTCTCGCGCGCTCCGCGGACAATGAATGGTGGCAGATCGCATTTCCCGATGCTCAACGCCGCGGTTGGGTCGCGGCACAATTCACGCAACTGCTCGATCCACCCGATAGTTTGCCGGTTGCCGGCATCGCTACGGCAACGATCATCGTCCCAACGCACACACGCGTTACTGCAACGCGTTCCGCAACGCCGACGCCAACCTCCACGCGCACGCCAACCAATCCGCCCACACCAACATTCACGCGTCCACCAACAGACACGCCGACCATCACTCCTTCGCGCACGCCAACCAGCGCGCCGACGGACACGCCAACGATCACGTCCACCGCTACGCCGACGGATACGCCCACGATCACACCAACCAGCACACCAACATTGCCGCCAACCAACACACCAAGCCCGACACCAACCGTTACGCTCACTCCAACGCCGACCAGCACACCAACGATCACACCGACACCGACGCCAACACCGATTGGTCGCGATCCGAGTCGCGCACTGATCAACTATGACACCGATGTCATCGTTCTGCGCCAATCCAAAATATGGTTTCGCTTTGAATATCGCGGCGACCGTTCGCCGATCACGGTCGCGCTGGATGGATTTGGTACGCGCGATTTGGAAATGCTCGTGTACACACCGGAGCAAGTGGACGAAAAAAGTACCGCGCCGCGCGGCGCACCGGTCGGACGCGGCGGCGGCAACAAGGCGCAAACCAATCACGATTTATTTTGGACCGGCGGTTTTCCGGTTGGCGGAACTTTTTTCATCGTCGTCAATAATCCAACGGATCGCGCGATTTTGTTTCGACTCGGTGTAACCGGTCCCGGTGTTTTTGCTAGCACATTCAAAACCACTTTTCCATCCGATCCGGTGATTGGCGAAGCGAACCCGCAATTGCCGCAAGTGCGGGTCGAGAAGAGCGCGCTCTCGTTGGGCAAACTCGAAACGTTGAATCATCTCGAAGCGTGGGCAAGTCTGGGATCGTTCATCCCGGATTTCAAAGAGGTCGGGCAACCTTGGAATGTGTACACGGTTTTCTTTCCGGCGGAATTGGGGGTGCAACCGCTCGGCGTGATCGTGCCGAACGCGCCCGCGCAATGCACGCCGCCCAACGCGATCGCGCCGGTCATTACGCAAACGATCAAACTCTGTCCGCATAACGTGTACGCGAATTTGAACATCGCCGGGACGGGCATTGGAATTTTTGGCGATGATGCCGGCACCGCGCGCGTAAAATCCGAAGGACGCAATTTCGCGGTCACCGCGGTCGGCGAACGAATTCTGATCCAGGGATTGAAAATCGAAGCGACGACCGATCCCCAGGACGCGGGCAAATGGTTGTGCGCGTACGAAAAATGCGGCGATGGCGCGAACGCGTATCCGGGCAGTACGGCGTACGGCGGCGGCATTTTGCTCAAAGCATCGCGTTCCATCGTGCGCGACGTAACCGTGACCGGCGGCACGAACGGGATCGCGACGCTCGACGGCGCGGATAATTTTTTCATCAACAATCGTTTGCAATATCAATCCGGCTGGGCAACGTATGCGCGTTTCGCGGTTCGCAATTATTTTATGGGCAACGCGTTCAATTACAGCAATCGCAGTTGCACCGGACCCGATCGCAAATTTTATCAAAACGGATGCGAGACTGCCGGCTGGCTCTGCATTAGTTGTGTAGATGTGATGCTCACCGATAATGAATGTCGCCTCAGTGGCAATTGCTACTATGCCAACGGCGATGGTGGTGTGCCTTCGTACAATGTAAAATTTTTCCGCAACACTTGTTACGGCTCGCCCAACAATTGTTTCGAAGCGACATACTCGCGCGGCATATTCTTCGACCGCAACATTGCCGCGCGCGATCCGCAAACGGGCGCCGAGTGCAAGTATCCCTTCTGGGTCGGCGGCACCCAAGTTACTTTTGGACGCGACAATAATTGGGCGTGTCAAGTTAGCGCGAGTTCCGCGCTCAAGCGTTCGGAAAATTCCGTCGAAGGCGCTAGTCCGTAAATTAACCAATAAACATTCGAAAAGGAGGATGAATGAAAAACAAATTTTTTGCCGGAGTGATGGTGTTGATCGCGCTTGCCCTTTTCCTGGGTCTGGGTGCAGACCAGGTTTTGCGTTTGGATCAGGAAGACAAATTCGTCGGGCGCGGCACCGCGATGATGGTGCCCTGCGATACCGGCAGATGCCAATCGGCGCATCTCTCGTGGCAAGGCGGTTTCCCCACCGGTGGACCGTACTTTGTCCAAGTGCTTAATCCAACCGATCGCTGGTTGACGATGCAGTTGTTCATCGGCGGCACTGGCGTTTCGCTCGGTCCCGTGCTCCCGCCGACACCGACACCCACCGCGACGCTCGTCCCGGCTCCGGTTGTCGCGCCGGTCACCGCGCCCGTTACAACCACCACGCCGACAACCACAACGATCTTGCCAACCACGCCGGTGACGCCGGTCGTCCCGGTAGTTGTCGCGCCGCCGGTCGTGCCAGTCGCGCCGGTCGTCCCAGTTGTGCCGGTAGAAGTCGCGCCGAAGAACGATTCACCGTACTTTGCGATTATGGTGCCGGATAATCGCGAGCAAACCGTCGCGGCAGGTTCGCGTCTTTGGTACAAGTTCGGCTATGGCGGGGACAAGACCCCGGTCTTGGTCGTTCTGCGCTTGGGCAACGCGATTGGCGTGGGGTTCCGCGTGTACACGCAAGAGCAAGCCGACAAGTACACGGATCAGAAATTCATCGGCATCGGCACCACCGGCAAGATCGCGTGCGAGACCGGCAGATGCACAAGCGATGATCTGTCGTGGAAGGGCGGTTTCCCGGTTCCCGGCTCGTACTATATCGAAGTCGTCAACAACACCGACAAAGAGCGCACGTTCGTCTTGAACATTCAAGGCACGAACATTGACATCGAAGAATAAAAAAATGTCGGGGCGACCCTGTGTGGTCGCCCCGATTATTTTTTAACGGGCAACCACAAGGGTTGCCCAATTTTTTTCAAGGGCAACCACACCGGGTTGCCCCTACGCTGTACCAACATATTCACATTGCGTACATTTTATTTCGTTTTTCTTTTTCTGCACCATCACGTTGCCGCAACGCGGGCACGGGTCTTTGATCGGTTTATCCCACAACGCGAATTTGCAATTCGGATAACGATTGCACGAAAAAAACACGCGCCCCTTTTTCGATTTGCGCTCGACGATTTCGCCTTGCTTACATTCGGGACATTGCACGCCGGTATTCGCGCTTCCGCCGCGCGCGGATAGATTACGCGTGCCTTTGCATTTTGGAAATGTCGAGCACGCGAGAAATTTTCCAAAGCGACCGCGTTTGATCACCATCGGCGCGCCGCACTTGTCGCACACCTCGTCCGTCGTTTCAACCGCGAGCGTTACGTTCGGCATTTCGATTGTCGCGCGATCAAGCGTCGCTTTGAACGGTGTGTAAAAATCGCGCAGAACCGCGACCCAGTTTTGTTCGCCCTCCGCGATTTTATCGAACCGCGCTTCCATCTGTGCAGTGAACCCGACATCTACCTCTTGCGAAAAATGTTTGACGAGCAAATCGTTCACGACAAATCCCAGGTCGGTCGGTTTCAATTTACGATCCGGTTGCCGCTCGACGTACCCGCGTTCCTGGATCGTCGAAAGGATCGGCGCGTAGGTTGATGGTCGCCCGATGCCGTGTTCTTCGAGCGCTTTGATCAGCGTCGCTTCGGTGAAACGCGGCGGCGGTTGCGTGAAATGTTGTTCGGGAAAAATGCCGAGCAGATCGAGCGGCTCGTCGCGCGCAAGCGGCGGCAATTCGCGATTCGTCTCATCATCGTTCGCGTCATCCTTGCTCTCGACGTACACCGCGAGAAAGCCGCGAAACTTGATCACCGATCCATTCGCGCGAAACAAAAATTCCGGCGCGGTTGTCATTGCGAGCGGTGTTTGCGAAGCAATCCCCGCGCCGCTGGTTGGGGGTTGCTTCGCTTCGCTCGCAATGACACGATCAGCCCGAACGTCCACCGCCGTCGTATCGTACACTGCGCTCGCCATTTGCGACGCGACAAAACGTTTCCATATCAAATTGTACAGTTTGAATTGATCCGCGTCGAGATATTGTTTGAGCGCGTCCGGTTCGCGGAACACACTCGTTGGACGAATCGCTTCGTGCGCTTCTTGCGCGCCGGCAACTTTTTTACGATACACGCGCGGCGTCGGCGGCAAAAAATTTTCGCCGAATTTTTCTTTGATGTACGCCCACGCTTCCTTGCCCGCGCTCTCCGCGATGTTGGTCGAGTCGGTTCGCATATACGTAATCAAACCGACACTGCCTTCGCCGATGTTGACGCCTTCATACAATTGTTGCGCGATTGCCATCGTGCGTTTCGCATTGAACCCGAGTTTGCGCGACGCCTCTTGTTGCATTGACGAGGTGATGAACGGCGGCGCGGGATTTCGATTCACTTCTTTTTTGCGAACATCCAAAACGCGATACGCGCACTGCTCCAAAATTTCTTTTAACTTGAGCGCGTCGTCGCCGGTGTGACATTCGAAATCCTGGTTTCCAATTTTGATTAGCTTTGCGCGAAAGGATGGTGATTGGACTGTTGACGGTTGACTGTTGACTGCCGACTGCTTTTGCAACTCTGCTTCGATTGACCAATACTCGACCGCGACGAACGCTTGAATCTCGCGCTCGCGTTCGACGACGAGCCGCACGGCGACCGATTGCACGCGCCCCGCGCTCAAATTTTTCGTCGCAATTTTTTTTCGCAATAGCGGGCTGATCGTGTAACCGACAATCCGATCCAGCACGCGCCGCGCCTGTTGCGCGTCCACGAGTTGCTGATTGATCGCGCGCGGATGCGCGAATGCGTGATCAATCGCGTCGCGCGTGATTTCGTGAAACTCGACGCGCTGAACCGGCTTGCCGCGCAATTCGTCCTTGAGTGCGGCGGCGAGATGCCACGCAATCGCTTCGCCCTCGCGATCCGGATCGGTCGCCAAAAAAATTTCCCCTGCATTTCCCGCGAGTTCCTTCAGTTCCTTTACCACGTCTTTCTTTTTTGTGGAAATCACATAATGCGGTTTGAAATCATCCTCGATGTCCACGCCCATTTTCTTTTCCGGCAAATCGCGAATGTGCCCGATGGACGCGCGCACGCGATACCCCGCGCCGAGAAATTTTCCGACCGTGCGCGATTTTGTCGGCGACTCGACGATGACGAGTTTGCCGATTGGATGTTGGACGTTGGACGTTGGACGTTGGACGCTTCGCGTGGAAGTTGGAATTTGGGATTTGGTTTTTGGGGATTTGGTTTTTTTCTCCCTGGCTCCCTTGCGCCCCCGCGCCCCCGCGCCCCCGCTCTCCGCTTTCATCTCTTTCGCGCGCGCGATCAGCGCATCGCGATCCAACGTCGCGTGCGCGTCGGTCGCGCCGAGCCGCATCATGCCGGTACCGCACACCGGGCAAACGCCTTTCGAGTACGCCGCGCCGCGCGCGTTGAACAACGCTTGCGCGTTTTGAATCTCGCGTTTAGTTTTACATTTGACGCAATAAGCTTCCAGCATTTGATTTCAGATTTCAGGTTCCAGATTTGGTGAAACGATTATACCACAGAAAAAAAGAAGGTTGGGGGCGCGCCGGGTGTGCCACAAGTTTTGACATCTTGCGCGCACGCGAGTACAATCTCGCCGCAAGTGCACGCGCACGCTCCCATTCTTCGCTCGATGGAGACATGCTCATGCTCGCCAAAGTTACCTCTTGCGCGGTTGTCGGTCTCGACGGCGCGCTCGTGGACGTCGAAGTAGACATTAGTAACGGCTCTCCTGGTTTTACGATTGTCGGGCTCCCCGACGCGGCAGTCCAAGAATCGCGCGAACGCGTGCGCGCCGCGATCAAGAACTCGAATTTTTTCTACCCGTTCAACAAACGCATCACCGTCAACCTCGCGCCCGCCGATCTCCGCAAAGAAGGTCCGGCGTACGATTTGCCGATCGCGGTCGGTTTGCTCATCGCGTCCGAACAACTCTCCGCGGATTTATCGCGCACGCTCGTCATCGGCGAACTCTCGCTCGATGGCATCGTTCGCCACACCAACGGCGTTCTGCCGATGGCGGCGATGGCGCGCGAACGCGGCTTTTGCGATTTGTTCGTGCCCGCGAGCGACGCGCCCGAAGCCGCACTCGTCCCCGATCTCAATGTGTATCCGATTGAAACCTTGTTCGCGCTCTCCGCGCATTTGACCGGGATGCAACCCCTCGCGCCGTATCGCGCGGCGCGCGATTTTACACCGGACACCGCGCCGAGTTACGCGACCGATTTTGCCGAAGTGCGCGGACAGGAACATGTGAAACGCGCGCTCGAAGTCGCCGCCGCCGGGCAACACAATTTGTTGATGAGCGGTCCGCCCGGCGCGGGCAAGACCTTGCTCGCGCGATCCTTTCCTTCCATTTTGCCGAACCTCACGCTCGAAGAATCGTTGGAGATCACGCGCATTTATTCGGTGAACGATATGTTGCCGAGCGACTCGCCGTTGATCCGGCATCGTCCGTTTCGCGCGCCGCATCACACGATTTCACACGCGGGTTTAGTTGGCGGCGGACGCTGGCCCCACCCCGGCGAAATTTCGCTCGCGCATCGCGGCGTTTTATTTTTGGATGAATTGCCGGAGTTTGATTCGCGTTCACTCGAAGTGATGCGCCAACCGCTCGAAGATAAAATCGTTACGATTTCGCGCGCCCAGGGCTCGCACACCTTCCCGGCAAATTTTATGCTGGTCGCTTCGATGAATCCCTGTCCGTGCGGTTATTACGGCGATCCGGTGAAAGAGTGCACTTGCTCGCTCTCGAATGTTTTGCGTTATCAAAAACGAATTAGCGGTCCACTGCTTGATCGCATTGACATTCACATCCAGGTTCCGCGCGTGGATTACGAAAAATTATCCGGCGACCGGCTCGGCGAAAAATCGGAAACGATTCGCGCGCGCGTCGAAACATCGCGCGCAAAACAACGCGCGCGGTTCGCGGGAGCGAATTTGCAATGCAACGGCGATATGGGTCCCGCCGAAGTGCGCCAGTTTTGTGAAGTGGATAGCGCGGGAAAAAATTTATTGCGCGCGGCAATGCAACAAATGCAATTGAGCGCGCGCGCGTATCATCGCATTTTGAAACTCGCGCGCACGATTGCCGATCTCGCAGACTGCGCCAAGATCGAAACGCCGCATCTCGCGGAAGCGATTCAGTATCGCCCGCGCAAACAAACATAACCCGGCACACGCGCGTGAGATCAGATTTCGAATCTGAAAATCGGCTCCGCTTGCGAGCGCCACAAAATCGTTCTCACAACTAGACATTCACGCGCGAACGCGTTTCAAACTTCCGAAATCTTGTCATTGCGAGCGGTTTTTGCGAAGCAATCCCCAACATTGTCGTTCCGGAATTGTCGCGCGGAGATTGCTTCGTCGCAAAAAACGCTCCTCGCAATGACACCTGAACGGTTACAAAAAATCAAGGTTAAGAAAATAATACTTGCTATTGCGTTTGTGGCTTGAAAAACTCTTGACATTCACTCTCGCTTGTGGGATAATCTCTTTTGTAAAAACGCAGGTGACGCGTCCAGACCATGAATAATTGGGCTGGGATCGAATTATCAACGAGTGTGCCTGCGGCTTTACAACATCCCGACGATGGGCGTGTGTCTGCGGATGTGATGATCTCCAGCGCGATGCTCGAATCGGTCGCCTTGAGCTGGAGGGAGCAAATGGCGAAACCGACCGCTGTACTTGCAGTGGTCGGTTTTTATTTTTTCAATCTGGACGCGCTGGAGGTGCAAGTTGAATTTGTTGAATCAGCCACCTCAATCCTCTCCCAGTTCGATGGGGAATCCGCTGATGAAAGAACGTCGCACGCGCGATCGAATGTTGGACGAATTGTTGGATCGGTTGTGCGAAACGGAATGGGTGCAACTGCTCGCGAAACGGTACCCCTATTGCCGACTGTCACTCCAGATTCAAGATGGCAAAGTGGTGCACGCCGATCTCAATCTATCGCATAAACCTAATTCGCATCATAGCGAAAAATAGAATCGCCGACTGGAATACCCAGAGGCGGTAGCAATCCTGCAAAGGAGGGCTATCGCCTTTTTGTTTGATGTAACGCGTTGACAATTGCAACACTCCAACTTGCCACGCCGAGCGAAACGCCCGGCGCGCGCGAAAGAGAAACCTTATGGAGCCGAACGCGGACACATCGAGCCCTCGCGATGTAGGACACGATTTTGTATCACTGCTTCAAACGAGAGCGCGCGATCAATCTGAAAAGCAAGTCGTTATTTTTCTGGACGATGGCGAAACTCCGGCAAATCCGCTGACCTATGCAGGTTTGGATACGCGCGCGCGCGCGATTGGCGCGACGTTGCAAAACGCGCACGCGCCGGGCGCGCGCGCGCTGTTGCTGTATCCACCAGGTCTCGATTACATCGCCGGATTTTTCGGTTGCCTGTACGCCGGCATCGTCGCCGTCCCGGCATATCCGCCGGATCCGGCGCGCCTCAATCGCACACTGCCGCGTCTGCAAGCAATGATCGCGGACGCGCAAGCCACGCTCATCCTCACGACGAACGAAATTTTATCGCTCGCGGAATTTCTGTTCGAGCAAGCCCCCGATCTTGCCGCGCTCAAATGGATCGCGACCGACGCGATTGCGGACGATGTTGCGAACGCGTGGCGCGCGCCGGCAATTTCGCGCGACACACTCGCGTTCCTCCAGTACACCTCCGGCTCCACGCGCACCCCGCGCGGCGTGATGGTCACACACGCCAACCTGCTTCACAACTCTGCGCTAATCAGTCGCGCATTGCACGTTACACCCACCAGCATCGGCGTCATCTGGTTGCCGCCGTACCACGATATGGGATTGATCGGCGGAATTCTCCAACCGCTCTACGCCGGGTTGACGTGTGTGATGATGTCGCCGGTCGCGTTTTTGCAAAAACCATTTCGCTGGCTCGATGCGATTTCGCGTTATCACGCGACGATCAGCGGCGGACCGAACTTTGCGTACGATTTGTGCGTTCGCAAGATCACACCGGCGGAACGCGCCACACTCGATTTGAGTCATTGGACGTTGGCGTTCAACGGCGCGGAACCGATTCGCCCGGAAACGTTGGATCGTTTCGCGGAAACGTTTGCCGAGTGCGGTTTTATCCGCGACGCGTTTTATCCGTGCTACGGTCTCGCGGAAGCGACGCTCATTGTTACCGGCGGTCTGAAAAAAAATCCACCGGTTTTATTCACGATGGACAAAGCCGCGCTCGAACACAATCGCGTGATCGAAGCGTCGCCGACGCAAATGGACGCGCAAACGCTCGTCGGGTGCGGTCAAGCGTTGCAACACATCGCGATTGTTGACCCGGTTTCGACGCTGTGTTGCAAGCCGGATCAGATCGGCGAAATTTGGATCGCGAGTCCGAGCGTCGCGCAAGGATACTGGAGCCAAGCCGAAGAAACGCGCGCGACCTTTCACGCGCGCATCGCGGAGACGAGCGCGGAAACGTTTTTGCGAAAGGATTTGATCATCATTCGCGGACGCAACCATTATCCGCAAGACATCGAACTCACGGTCGAGCAGAGTCATCCCGCGTTGCGCCCTGGTTGCGGCGCGGCATTTTCGATTGAGGTGAACGGCGCGGAAGAACTCGTCGTCGTTCATGAAGTGGACGCGCGCCAGGCATTCGATGCGGACGCGGTGATTCACGCGATTCGCGATGCGGTCGCGCAAGCGCACGAAGTTCAAGCGCACGCGGTCGTGTTGATCGAGCCGCGCGCGATTCCGAAAACTTCGTCCGGCAAAATTCAACGGCACGCGTGTCGCAACGAATTTCTCGCTGGCGCGTTGCAAGTCGTCCACGCGAGCATTTTGAGCGAAACCGTTGCCGCGCCCACGTCGCTCACGCGCGACGAATTGCGCGCGCACAGTCCCGCGCAACGCCAGCCCGCGCTCGAAAATTTTTTACGCGCGCGCATCGCGGAGGTTCTGCGCCGCGATTTTTCTCAAATTCAAATCACGCGCCCGTTACGCGATTTTGGCTTTGACTCGGTAACGCTCGTGGATTTGTTGAGCGAACTCGAAACGCAGTGGGACGCGCATTTCGCGCCGTCGCAGTTGACGCTCGATCTCACCATCGCGCAACTTGCCGCGCAAATCCTGGGCGAGTTGAGCGAACCGCTCAGCGCGCCGCCGCGCGCGGAAGAAATCGTGAGCGAGTATCCGCTTTCGCACGGTCAGCGCGCGTTGTGGTTTTTGCATCAACTAAATCCGACGAGCGGCGCGTACAACCTGGTCAACATCGTGCGCGTGCGCGCGGCGATGAATGTCGCGGCATTAGAGCGCGCGTTCGAACGCGTCGTCGAACGGCATCCCACGCTTCGCACAACGTTCGCCGCGCCGCGCGGCGAGCCGGTGCAACGCGTCCACACGCGCATCCCCGAATTCTTTTTCGCCACCGATGCTTCGACCTGGTCGCAAGCGCAACTCGACGCGCGCTTGACCGAAGAAGTGTATCGCCCGTTCGATCTCGAACACGGTCCGTTGATTCGCGTCAACGTCTTCTCGCGCGCGCCGCAAGAACACATCCTTGCGCTCGCGTTGCATCACAGCATCACCGATCTCTGGTCAATCGCGGTGATCATGTACGAACTCGGCGTGTTTTATCCGGGCGAACGCGACGGCGTCCCGGTCGCGTTGAAATTACCGCGCGCACAGTACGCCGATTTTATCGCGGAACAAAACGCGATGCTCGCGAATGCGGAAGGTGCGCGCTTGTGGGAATTTTGGGCGCGCCAACTCGCCGGTGAAATCGCGCCGCTCGATCTGCCGACCGATCATCCGCGCCCGCCGATGCAAACATATCGCGGCGCGTCGCAAACGATTCGCGTGAACGCCGAGCTGGCGCGCCGGCTCAGCGCGCTTGCAAAATCGCGCGGCGCGGCATTGCACGAACTCGCGCTTGCCGCGTTTGAAACTCTGCTCTATCGTTACACCGGGCAAGACGATTTTCTGATCGGTTCGCCCAAAGCCGGGCGCAATCAAAAATACGCGCGGCTCGTCGGCTATTTCGTCAACCCGATTGTTCTGCGCGCGCAACTCGCCGGCAATCCCACGTTTGCCGATTTGCTCGAACGCGCGCGCCAAACCGTCACGGACGCGTTCGCACACGACGCGTTTCCGCTCGCGCTGATCGTCGAACGCTTGCAACCAACGCGCGATCTCAGTCGCGCGCCCTTGTTCCAGGTGATGTTCGCGTGGCAAAAAACGACGCGCCTCATAGACGGACAAAGTTTAACGTCGCTCGCGCTCGCCGAACCCGGCAAACCATTTATGCTCGACGGACTGCCGCTCGAAATTTATCCGATGCAAGAACGCGTCGTGCCGTTCGATCTCTTATTGCAAATGGCAGAAGCGAACGACGACCTGGTCGCGTTGATGGAGTACAACACCGATCTATTCGATCACGCGACGATCACGCGCATGCTCGGTCATTTTGAAAATTTGCTCGCGGGCATCGCCGCGAATCCCGAATTACCAATTACAAATTACCAATTACTTTCCTCCACCGAACAACACCTCCTCGCGCAATGGAACGCGCGCGCAATCGCCGAACCGCCCGCGCCGTGTATGCATCAGATTGTCGCGCAACAAACCGCGCGCGCGCCGGACGCGATTGCAGTGTCGCTCGATCACGCGCAGATAACCTATCGCGAGTTGGACGCGCGCGCGAACCGGCTCGCGCGCCATTTGCAATCGCTCGGCGTCGGTCCCGAAGTGATCGTCGCGCTCGCGGTCGAACGCTCTCTCGAAATGATCGTCGGCTTGCTCGGCATTCTCAAAGCCGGCGGTGCGTTTCTCCCGCTCGATCCCGCGCACCCGCGCGAACGGATCGCGTTCATGCTGAACGATTCGCGCGCGCGTGTCGTGCTAACACAACGAGCGTTGATCGCGCGCTTGCCGGAACATCACACGCGCGTCGTGTGTCTCGACGGTGATTGGGATGATGGCGCGCCAATCGAAGCGGAACGCGTAACGCCGGAAAATCTCGCGTACGTGCTGTACACGTCCGGCTCGACCGGCGATCCGAAAGGCGTGTGCATTTCACACGGCGCGCTCGCGAATCACATTCGCGATTGCCAGCGGTTTTACGAAATCACCGCGGCGGATCGCGTTTTGCAATTCGCATCGCTCAATTTTGACGCGTCGCTCGAACAAATTTTCACCGCGCAAAGCGCGGGCGCGCGTCTCGTTCTGCGCGGACCCGATGTGCTTGATGCGCGACGATTCAACGAAATGGTCGCGGCGAACACGCTAACCGTTGTGAACATTCCGCCAGCGTACTGGCAACAGTGGGCGCAATTCTGCGCGGACGCGCGTGATTGCGCGGCGAACGAACAGGTGCGACTCGTCATCATCGGCGGCGATGTGGTTCTGCCGGAAATGCTCGCGTTGTGGCGGCGCACGCCGATGCGCGACGCGCGTTTGCTCAACGCGTACGGACCGACTGAAACGACGATCACCGCGCTGACGTACGAAATCAAAAACCAGGACGCGCATTTTCAACGCGTGCCCATCGGTCGCCCGCTCGCGAACCGCGTCGCGTACATTTTGGATCGCGTCGGCAATCCGACGCCAATCGGTGTGCCGGGCGAATTGCACATCGGCGGCGCGGGTCTTGCGCGCGGCTATCTCAATCGCCCCGAACTCACCGCGGAAAAATTCGTCAATTACCCATTACCATTTACCAATTACTTTTACAAGACCGGCGATCTCGCGCGTTACCTTCCCGACGGCAACATTGAATTTCTGGGGCGGATGGATCACCAGGTTAAGATTCGCAACATTCGGATCGAGCTGGGTGAGATCGAAGCCGCGCTCGCGCAACATCCCGGCGTGCGCGAAGGAATCGTGATCGCGCGTGAAGATGCCGCGGGCGACAAACAATTGGTCGCGTATGTTGTCGCGCGGTGAGACTTGACCGGGTTGGGAAACCGGTCCGGTCTGAACCTGCGCGAATTTTTGCGCGCGAAATTACCGGACTATTCCATCCCAGCATCATTCGTTCTGCTCGACGCGTTGCCGCTCAACGTCAGCGGCAAAGTGGATCGCCGCGCCCTGCCCGCGCCGGATTGGACGCGCGTAGATCGCGCCGCGACATTCGTCGCGCCGCGCACATCGGTCGAAGCCGAACTCGCGCGCGTGTGGTCAGCGCTGTTGGGGATCGAACGCGTGGGGATTCACGATAACTTTTTCAGTTTGGGGGGACATTCGCTTTTGGCGACGCAACTCGTGTCGCGCATTCGCGATACGTTCCAGATCGAATTATCGTTGCGGAGTTTTTTTGAAACGCCGACGATTGCAAACCTGGCAATCGTGATCGCGCAACAACAAGCCGCGCAAGCGGATCAAGACCAGGTCTCGCAGTGGTTGACGGAACTCGAACAAATGCCGGATGAGCAAATCGCTTCAAAAATAAATTGATCCGCGAATCACGCATTGGGGTTGAACGTTGACGCGGAGATCCCTGAACCAGAACCCGCGCCAACGCCGAGTCGAAAATTATTTCGCATGATTCGCGAATCGGTTGGAGAGTGTCGTGAGCAACGTGGCTCAGCGCATTGCCGACCTGTCTCCCGAAAAACGCGCGTGGTTGATGGAGCGACTCCAAGCCAGCCAGCCCAAGCCGTCCATCATTCCGCGCCGCGCGAACACGGATGCGCTTCCGCTTTCGTTCGCGCAACAACGTTTGTGGTTTATTGACCAACTCGAACCGCACAGTCCGCTCTACAACATTCCGGCGGCGGTGCGTTTAACCGGCGCGCTCGACGCGGCGGCGTTCGCGCGCGCGCTGAACGAAATCGCGCGGCGGCATGAAATTCTTCGCACGACGTTCGCGCGCGTCAACGATCAACCCGCGCAAATCATCGCGCCGTAATATGCGCTTCCCTTGCCGCTGGTAGATTTGCGCGACGCGCCGGATCGCGATGCTCAAGCGTTGCGAATCGCGGAGGACGACGCGCGCGCGCCATTCGATCTCGCGCGCGGTCCGCTCGTGCGCGCGCGATTACTGCGCCTCGCCGACGACGCGCACATTTTTCTGTGCGCGCTCCACCACATTATCGCGGATGGTTGGTCATTGGGAATTTTCGTCCGCGAATTGGCGGCGCTCTACTCTGCGTTTGCGACCAGTCAATCTCCATCTTTACCCGACCTCCCCCTTCAGTATGCTGATTTTGCGTGTTGGCAACGCGCGTGGTTGCCAGAAAATTTAGAAACGCAGTTGGCGTATTGGAAAAATCGGCTGAGCGATTTGCCCGCGCTCAACTTGCCCACCGACCGACCGCGCCCCGCGAGTCAAACGAATCGCGGCGCGCAATTCCATTTCACGTTGCCGATTGAACTGCGCGACGCGCTCGCGCAAGTGAGCCAGCGCGAAGGCGTTACACTCTTTATGACGCTGATCGCGGGCTTTGAGTTACTCTTGCATCGCTACACCGGGCAAATTGATTTTGGCATCGGCACGCCGATCGCGAATCGCACGCGCGGCGAGATCGAAAATTTGATCGGCTTGTTCGTCAACACGCTCGTTCTGCGCGCCGATTTTTCCGGCGCGCCGACATTCCACGAATTGTTGCAGCGCGTGCGCGAGGACGCGCTCGGCGCGTACGCGCATCAAGATGTGCCATTCGAAATGTTGGTGGATGCTCTGCGCCCGGAACGCAGTTTGAGTTACGCGCCGTTGTTTCAAGTAATGTTCTCGCTTCAGAGCGCGCCAGATCGCGATTTGAATTTGCCAGGATTGCGCGCGCAACGCGAAACGATTCCCGGCGAAACGGCGAAATTCGATTTGACGTTGATGCTCGAAGAAGAACCCGGGCAATTGCGCGGCACGTTCGAGTATGCGACCGATTTATTCGATGCGGACACGATTGCGCGAATGGCAGGGCATTATGAAACTTTGCTCGAAAGCATTGTCGCCAATCCCAACTTACCACTTACCACTTACCAATTACTTGCACAACCCGAACTCGATCAAATTCTGATCGAGTGGAACGACACGCGCGCCGATGTTCCGCGCGATCAATGTATTCATTCCCTTTTTGAACACCAGGTCGAAAAAACGCCGGACGCGATTGCGGTCGTGTATGAAAACGCGTCGCTCACCTATCGCGAGTT
>JACRPR010000124.1 GCA_016223105.1 Chloroflexota bacterium
CAGTGGCGTTCTTGTTTCTCGTCCATACTCCCTCCTTGGAGGAAGTATGGCACATGTTCACGATGTGGTGAACCTCCTTTGACCTAAAGTGTTCACGATGTGATGAACTCTAGGTGTTCACGATGTGGTGAACCCTGACAGTTACGTTTTACGTTTCACGCATCACGAGGTTTCAATGGCAACACTTGGTTATGTCTCGATATTTCTCGCGCTCGCGCTCGCGGTCTACGCAACCATCGCCGCGTTCGTTGGCGCGCGCCGCGGAATGAATTCGCTCGTGATCAGCGCGCGCAACGCGACGCTCGCGTTCACCGCGCTGATGACCGTCGCGGTTGGCGTGTTGACTGTCGCGCTCTACACGCGCGATTTTTCCATCGCGCTCGTCGCGAACAATACGAGCCGCGAATTGCAATCGCTGTACGCGATTACCGCGCTGTGGGCGAATCAAGCCGGCAGTTTGATTTTCTGGTCGTGGATTTTGGCGCTGTTCTCGGCGGCGGTCGTTTTGCGAAAATGGGAACGCGATCGCGAATTGATGCCCTACGTCATCGCGACCTTGATGGCACTGCAAACATTTTTCGCGTTTATGCTCGCGTTCGTCAGTAGCCCGTTCGAGCGTTGGTGGATGGTCGGCGGCAAAACGATGATGGCGCTTTTTCCACCGGCAGGCGCGGTGATGTTCACGCCGCCGGATGGACAAGGACTCAATCCGCTGTTGCAACATCCGGCGATGGCATTGCATCCGCCGATGTTGTATCTTGGTTACGTCGGCTTTACGATTCCATTCGCGTTCGCGATGGCGGCGCTTCTCAGCCGACAACTTTCGCCGGAATGGATTCGCACCACGCGACGCTGGACACTCGCGCCCTGGTTATTTCTTTCGATTGGTCTGATGCTCGGCGGACGCTGGGCGTACGATGTGTTGGGCTGGGGCGGATACTGGGGCTGGGATCCGGTTGAGAACGCGGCGTTTATGCCCTGGCTCGTTGGCACGGCGTTTCTTCATTCGGTAATGGTGCAAGAACGGCGCGGAATGTTGAAGGTGTGGAACATCGGACTCATCATCATCACGTTCGCGCTCGTGCTGTTCGGCACATTTCTCACGCGTAGCGGCGTCATCGAATCGGTGCACGCGTTCGCGCAATCCGAAATCGGTGTGTGGTTTCTCAGTTTCATCGCGGGCGTTACGCTTCTCGCGACGTTGTTGTTGTTCACGCGTTTGAAAGATTTGCAAAGCGACCGCGAAATTGATTCACTCTTTTCGCGCGAAGCATTTTTCTTGCTGAACAATTTGCTCTTTGTCGGCGCGGCGTTCGTCGTGCTGTGGGGCACGGTGTATCCGTTGTTCAGCGAACTCGTGTTCGGACAAAAACTCACCGTGGGTCCGCCGTACTTTAACCAGGTCGCCGCGCCGATTTTTGGCGGGCTGTTGCTCGTGATGGCGATTATTCCGCTCATCGGTTGGAGCGGCGCGACCGGCGCGAAATTTTTCCGCCGCCTCGCGCTTCCATTCGCGATTTCGGTCGCGCTTGCCGGAGTCGTATTCGTGCTCGGCGTGCGCGATGGGGTCGCGCTTGCCGGATATTTTCTCGCGGCATTGGCATTGGTCACGACCATGAGCGAGATCATTCAAGGTGCGCGCGCGCGGGCGCGCAACACGCGCGAAAATTTTCTCGTCGCGATGAGCGGCTTGGTTGCGCGCAATCGGCAACGTTACGGCGGCTATCTCATTCACATCGCGGTTGCGATGATGGCAATCGGCATCATCGGCTCGCAAGTGTACACGACCGATGCGACGCGCGCGCTGAAACAAGGCGAATCGTTCCAAGTGCGCGGCTATACGTTGACGTTTGAAAGTCTTTCGCCGGAATTTCCGAGCGGCGAAGCGCGCGTAACGTCCGCATCGCTCGGCGTCTTTCGCGATGGCACGCGCGTCGCGACGATTTCGCCCGCGCGCAGTTTCTTTCCGCGCCAGGGCGAACCACAAACGCAACCCGCGATTGTCTCGTCACTGCAAGAAGATTTGTACGTCATCATCGCGGGCTGGGAAGATAATTTCGCGACCGTAACTTTTCGCGCGTATGTGAATCCGATGGTATTCTGGTTGTGGTTTGGCGGCGTCGCAATGATCGCGTTTACATTGTTCGCCGCGTACCCCGATGCGCGCGCCGAAGCGCGGATGCGCGCGGAAGTCATCGCGAAAGAAGTTGTGCGCGCGTAAATATGGAATTCATTTTAATCGCCCTCCTTATCATCGCGGTCGTCGCGGTCGTCGCGCATCCGCTCGTGTTCGCGCGGCGCGGCAAAATTTACCGCGATTCGAACGCGCTCGACGCGCTGACCGCGCAACGCGAAGCGGCGTACGACGCGTTGCGCGACCTGGATTTTGATTATCAACTCGGCAAGTTGTCGCAGAGCGATTACGCGGCACTGCGCGAAAAATACAAAACGCGTGCCGCGCTGATTCTGCAACAGATTGACGCGACCGGCAACGGCGCGGACGCGGACGCGCAAATCGAAGAACAAATCGCGCAAATGCGCCGCGCGAAATCGGATGTCATCGAAACAGAAATCGCGCGGCGGCGCGCGGCGAAATCCATCGCGAAGCAAGACGACATCGAAACAGAAATCGCGCGCCGGCGCGCGGCGAAATCGAAATTGCTCTGCGCGAATTGCGGCACGCCGTATCGCGTCGGCGACCAATTTTGCGCCAAGTGTGGCAACCCATTACCAATTCCAAATTCCAAATAACCAAACTAGCACGCGAGGATTTTAAAATCAAAACACAAATTGGCAAACTCATTGCACTGTCAGTCGTCATCGCGCTCGTCGCGATTGCGGCACTGCTTCTGCCCGCCGCGCGCGTCGACGCGCAAACGCCGACCGTCGCGGGGCAAGGCAAAATCGAAGGTAAACTTGTCAACGGCACCAAAGACGCGAAAGTTCAAAACGCATCCACCGTCACGGTTACCCTGCTCTCCGCCGCCGCGGGCGTGACTGCGCCGATGAGCCAGACAACGAAAAGCGATGCGGATGGAAAATTTTCATTCGCGAATCTTGACGCGACCGCGTCGACGCGCTATTTGATTTTGGCGACGTACCTGGGTGTGGAGTACGCGACCGATGTGCTCACGTTTCCCGCCGCGCAAACCGTGATGACGCCGACGATCACCGTTCACGAAACGACGAACGACGTGGCGGTTCTGCGCGTGATGCAATCACACCTGGTTATCGAAGTTACGCCGCGCGCGTTCAACATCATTCAAATCGTGCAAGTCGTGAACGAGAGTGACCGCGCGTTGGTTGGCGCGACCGCGACGAGTCCGACTCTGCGCGTCCCGGTTTTGGCGGGCGCGCAGGACATTCAGTTCGAGCGATTCGATGCGGGCGACCCGACGCCGCGCGATGGCGCGCTCGCGTACTCTGCGCCGTTCGTGCCGGGAATGGACCAGGTCGTTTACAATTACACCGTGCCATTCACACCGCCCACGTATCAGTTCGCGCTCAAGATGCCGTCGGATGTTGGCAAGTTGCGAATTTTGCTTTCCGACACCAGCGCGAAAATTTCCAGCGCGCAACTTGCCGCGCCGACAATTTTTCCAACACAAGGCGGGCAAAACTTTTTGCTGACGACCGTGGACAATCTCAAAGCCGGCACCGAAGTCAAAGCGACGTTTGAAAATGTGACCGGCAATCCGAGTGCGCCCGTCGCGCCCGGCGCACCTGGCACACTGCCAACGACGCAACCGACCGCGACCACGCCGGATAACACGCCGTTGATCGCGGGTGTCGCGATTGGTGGCGTGGGATTGATCGCACTCGGTTTGATTGGATTTATTTTCCGCAAACGCCAGGTCGCGCAAATGGAAGAACAGTTGGACGAGGAACGCCGCGTCGAACTCTTGCAAGAATTGGCTGACCTCGACGACGAGTACGAAGAGAAAAAGATTTCCGAAGAGGATTACAAACGCGTGCGCGCCGCGCTCAAAACGGAATTGCGCGAGTTGATGAATCCGACGGACGCGACGGAAGACGCCAAGAGTGAGTGAGACACTCATCGCGGTTGAAAATCTCGACAAGACATTTGGCGCGCGCTGGGCATTACGCGGAATTTCGTTCCGCGTAATGCCCGGTGAAATTGTCGCGCTCGTCGGACCGAATGGCGCGGGCAAGACAACGCTCTTGCGCGCGCTCACCACGCTCGCGCGTCCGAACGCCGGAAAAATCCTTATCGGAAAAATTCCGCTGATGCAACACCCGAACGCGGCGCGCGGCGCGCTCGGTTTCGTCGGACACCAAACGTTTATGTACGACGACCTCACCGCATTCGAAAATCTCACGTTCTACGCGCGCTTGTACGATTTGCCGGACGCGACTGCGCGCATCCACGCCGTCGCGCAACGCGTCGGCATCGCGCATCGCTTGAACGATGTTACGCGCACGCTCTCGCGCGGCTTGCAACAACGATTGACCATCGCGCGAATGTTGTTGCACGAACCGGCGGTGTTACTGCTCGATGAGCCGTACACCGGTCTTGACAAAGTCGCCGCCGATATGCTCGACGCGATTATGCTCGGCGCGAAAAACGAAGGGCGCGCGGTTTTGTTTTCGACGCACGACCTCGAACGCGGACTCGCGATTGCGGATCGCGCGATCATTATGAAGAACGGGCGCATCGTTCACGATTTGCCGCGCGCGGATTGGCGCGACCTTGCCGGGTTTATGCAAATTTACGCGGGGGTGTTGGGAGACAAGTGAAACATGCCGTGAGCGGAGTCGAATGGTTTCTCCGCCAAGTTTCCGCCATCGTCCAAAAAGACCTCGCCGCCGAACTTCGCACCAAAGAAAACTTGAGCGCAATGGTGGTGTTCTCGCTGTTGGTGCTGGTCATTTTCAATTTCGCATTTGAGTTGCAGGGTCTCGATATTCGCGCAGTGGGCGCGGGCGTGCTCTGGGTCGCGTTCACGTTCAGCGGCATCCTGGGTCTGGGACGTTCGTTCGCAGCGGAAAAAGACAAGGGCAGTCTCGAAGGCGTGTTGTTGTCGCCGGTGGATCGCGGCGCGGTGTTTCTGGGCAAAGCTGCGAGCAACTTTATTTTCATCAGCGTGATGGAAGTGGCGACACTCCCGCTGTTCGCGGTGTTGAACAATGCGAACCTGCCCTGGTGGCCCCTGATTCCGTACATCGTGCTTGGCACACTCGGCTTTGCCGGGATGGGTACACTGTTGTCGGCGGTCGCGTCGTCTACCAAGATGCGCGAAGTGATGTTGCCAATTCTGCTCTTCCCAGTTTCGGTCCCGCTGTTGATGGCGGCGGTGAATCTGACCAAAGGCGCGTTGCAAGAGCGCGCGTTCGACGAGGTGTTCAACTGGTTCAGCATTCTCGTGACGTACGATGTGATCTTTATCGTCGTCGCGTTCCTGGTGTTCGAGTACGTGGTAGAAGAATAGCAGATGAAAAAAAGATTTGTCCTCTGCATCAATAACACTGACTATGAAGCTTCGCTGATTCGCCGAAAGATTTA
>JACRPR010000146.1 GCA_016223105.1 Chloroflexota bacterium
CAGTGGCGTTCTTGTTTCTCGTCCATACTCCCTCCTTGGAGGAAGTATGGCACATGTTCACGATGTGGTGAACCTCCTTTGACCTAAAGTGTTCACGATGTGATGAACTCTAGGTGTTCACGATGTGGTGAACCCTGACAATTATTTGCTAAACGATCAAAAAGAACGCGTACGGCTCGACGGCGCGTACGCCGCGTTCGAACAATTAAATCGCGACGGCAAATTCGTATTGATCTTTGACGGCTTTGACGAAATGGCGCGCCAGGTGTCGTATCAAACGACTGTCAATAATTTCGATGAGCTTGCCAAAGCCGCCGAAGGCAATGCGAAAGTTTTGTTGACGTGCCGCAAGCATTATTTTCGCGAAGCACGCGAAGAACGAAGCGTCCTTTCCGGCGAAGCGAGCGCGCGCGTCGCGCTCGAACGCGGCGACGCGAGTAAATCCGAACCAGGCATTGTTCTGCGTCCTGGTTTCGAAATCGTTTATCTCGACGAGTTCACCCCCGCCGACATTACCACACTGTTGCAACGCCGCTTTCCCGCGCAGTGGCAGGAATACAACGCGCGCCTCGACGCCACCTACAACTTGAGCGATCTTGCCAAGCGCCCGGTCTTGCTCGATATGATTGTGCAAACGCTGGGTGAATGGGGCGTGGGACAAATCGCGAACGCGGCGCAGTTGTATCAGGTTTGCACGGAACGCTGGATGGAGCGCGATATTGAGACCGGGCGCGCGTTTATGAATCAGGACGACAAGCGATTTTTTAGCGAGGAACTCGCGACCGAAGTGTTTCGCACCGGGCAATTGCCGGGCATTCACTATTCCCAGTTTCCCGCGATCATCAAAAAACATTTTAGTCGCTTGGAGCGTGTCGAAGAGATTGACCATTTCGCGCAAGATATTTTCACACACGCGTTTTTAATTCGCGACGACGATGGCAAGTACCGGTTCGCGCACAACTCGTTTATGGAATTTTTCGCGGCGCAAAAATTGTGGCGCGGATTGCGCGCCGGTGCGGGCGGTGAAATACAAATCAACGAAGAAATCCGCGCGTTTATTTGCGGCTTGTTCGCGGGCAACTTGCCAACATCTGCCGCGCCGCTCAACGTTCCTAGTGGAATGGTTTACGTTCCGCCCGGGCCGTTCGTTATGGGAGGTGAGATGTTCGATAACGAAAAGCCGATCCACGTTGCAACCCTGCTTAAAGGATTTTTCATTGACCAATTTCCGGTCACTCAGAAGCAGTACAAAGAATTCGTGGACGCTACTCAGCATCGTGTTCCAAATGTTGACGCGGAACGTGCAAAGCCGTACAATTGGGATCCGAAAACACGCACGTTTCCGCCTGGCTTGGAAAATCATCCGGTTGTGTTGGTGAGTTGGGACGATGCAAACGCGTACGCGCAATGGGCGGGCAAACGATTGCCGACTGAAATGGAATGGGAAAAAGCCGCGCGCGGAATTGACGGACGCGTGTACCCGTGGGGCGATGTATGGGATCGCCACAAAGCTAACACCGCGTCCTGGTGGATAGATGATGACATTATCACGTACGACGATTGGGAGAAAAAATTCAAACTGCGCTGGGAAGATGATTGGCTTGGCAAAAAAGTGATGACGACGCCGGTCGGTCAATTCCAAAATGACGCGAGTCCGTACGGTTGTGGCGATTTGATCGGCAACGTATGGGAGTGGTGCACAGATTGGTACGATGAAAATTATTACAAGAGCTCACCGGCAAGAAATCCACGTGGACCTGATTCCGGGCAATATCGCGTCCTGCGTGGTGGGTCCTGGTACTTCGAACAGGGGCACTCGCGCGCAGCGTACCGCGACGGGGGCTTCGCAACATACTCGGAGAACTTCACTGGTTTTCGTTGTGCCGAGTAATTTTCAACCTAATTGTCAATAATCACGACATCTGTACTCATGACATCGGGCACTGTTGGCGATTTCCCAATTAGAAAATGTGTCATTTATCTCAATCCAGAGAAGAATCGCGCACGATGTCGTGAGTACTTCCTCGGTTTGAAATTTAAGATAAAACGCGCACGATGTCGTGGGTATTGACACCTAATTCTGAATTTCTGATTCTCGGGCGATCAAATCGCCCGCCTAAACCAGATCGAAACTCACTTTGTCATTTCAAACAAAGTGACGCAAAGCGTTTCATTCGCAATGGTAGAGATTACTCGCGTCGCTCGAAATGATAGACGACAAATCTAACATCGCAATCTCCAATCTCTAATCTCTCAATCTCTCAATCTCAATCGCTTATGTCCCTCCTCGAAACCGTGCGCGCAACAATCGCGCAACACAAACTAATTGAGACCGGCGACACGGTTGTCGTCGGCGTGTCGGGCGGCGCGGATTCGCTCGCGTTGTTGGATTGCTTGCGCCAACTGCGCGCCGAGTACCGGATGATTGTCCACATCGCGCATTTCAATCATCAATTGCGCGGCGCGGATTCGGACGCGGACGCGGAATTTGTCGCGCAGATCGCGCGCGAGTGGCGCATGCCCGTGACGATTGAAGCCGGCGATGTCGCGCTGATCGCGGAAGAACGCCGGATGTCTATCGAAGAAGCCGCGCGCTATGCGCGTTACGCGTTTCTCGCGCGCGTCGCGCACCAGGTAGACACGCGCACGATTGCGGTCGCGCATCACGCGGACGACCAGGTCGAAACGATTTTGCTCCATCTCATTCGCGGCGCGGGGCTCGCCGGTCTGCGCGGGATGCAATACAAATTGGAAATCTCCAGCGCGAAATTCGACGTTGCTGATTTGGAATCGTCCGGCGAAGGGCGCGAACTCAAAATCATTCGCCCGCTTCTCGACGCGCCGCGCGCGGACATTGACGCGCATTGCGCGAGTCGCTATCTCGCGCCGCGCCACGATCAAACGAACAACGACAACACGCTCTTTCGCAATCGTCTTCGCAACGAGGTTCTGCCGTACCTCGAACAACTCAATCCGAATTTGCGCGCGGTTCTGCTTCGCACCGCGCAAGCAACCGCCGACGATTACGGTTTCATCCAGCAACAAATTCGCGACGCGTACGCGCGCGTCGCATACGAAAACGAGGGCGCGATTATTTTCGACCGCGCGTTGTGGCGCGCTCTACATCCCGCGATCCAACGCGGCGCCCTGCGCGAAGCGATTCGCGAATTGCGCGGCGCACTCAACGATTTCGAATGGGCGCACATTGAAAACGCGCGGCGCATCGCGTTCGAAAAAGAAACCGGCGCGGAAGCGACCTTGCCGCAAAAACTCGTCCTGGTTTTGGGGTATAACGAATTTACTCTGCGCGAGGCAAAACAAAAACTCGCCGGACCGGATGTGCCGCTCTTGCACGTCGAGCGACTCGATCTGCCGGTGGCGGGGTCGGTGGATTTGCCGGACACGCATTGGCATGTCGAAACCGACCTGGTCGAGAATGTGCAGATCACCGACGATTGGACGGCGTTGTTGGATTTTGAAAAATGCCAGGAGCAAGTTCACTTGCGTTGTCGCCGCCCGGGCGATCGCTTTCAACCGGCGGGGATGAAAGGCAAATCGCAAACGCTCAACGAATTTATGATCAACGAAAAAATTCCGAGCGCGATCCGCGATCGCTTGCCGCTGTTGATCGTCGGCGACCGCATCGGCTGGGTGTGCGGCTATCGCACCGATGAACGCGCGCGCGCGACGTTCAACACGCGCGGCGTGTGGCGCGTGCGCTTTGTGAAAAAGGATCGCGCGTGAACGAGCGCGGCAAGACCTCGGAGGTTTTCAAAACCTCCGAGGTCTCAACACACCAACTGCGCGGCTATATCATCGTTCTCGCCGGCACGGTGATCTGGGCATTGACCGGCATCGTCATCAAAATTTTGTTGACGACGTACGCGCTCGAACCGCTCACGATTGCGTTCTGGCGCGTGTTCATCGTTACCGCGTTTTTATTTCTTGCGCTCCTGGTTTTCAACCCCCGCGCGTTCCGCATCGCCCCGCGCGACATTTTGATTTTTCTCGTCTACGGTTTGATCGGCGTCGCGATTCATCAACTCGTGTGGATTTCGTCGGTGCAGTCCAACGGCGCGGCAGTTGCGACCGTAATCATTTACACCGCGCCGGCGATTGTCGCAATTCTCGCGACGCGCTTTTTGCGCGAGCAAATGACGCGCGAAAAATTGACCGCGCTGATCTTGACAATTGCCGGGTGCGCGCTCGTCGCGCGCGCGTACAATTTCGCGCAGATTCAGTTGAACGCGCTTGGCATCGCCGCCGGGATCGGCTCGGCGTTCACCTTCGCGACCTACTCGCTGATTGGGCGCGTCGTTACGCGTCGCTATTCCGCGTGGACATCGCTCTTTTACGCGTTTCTCGCGGGCGCGATTTTTTTGATGCCGGTCGCGTTCATCGTGCGCGAGTTTGCGCCCGCGCGCATTGGCGTTGAGGGTTGGCTCACGCTCGTGTTTCTCGCGCTCGTGCCGACGCTCGGCGGATTCGCGTCGTACACGATTGGTTTGAGTCATTTGCCCGCGAGTGTCGCCAGCATCCTCGCCGCGTTCGAACCGGTAACGACCGCGATCCTCGCGTACTTTATATTCGGCGAAATTCTCGAACCCTTGCAACTGCTCGGCGCGGGATTGATTTTGTTCGGCGTCGTGTTGTTGCGACCAAAGTAACATAGCGCCTCGTGCGCGTTTTCCGAACGAGACGCCCACAAGACGCCCACAAGGGGCGATGCTACGTCCCCACATAAAACGTCCCGCCAATTTTTTGGCGGGACGTTTTTTATTCTCCGACGATGATCGGTTTGATCGTGCGGCATTTGATCGCCTCGAGTTGCGCGCGCAATTTCTCGAACATTGTTTCGTCGCGATACGTGCCGATGATCGCGCCGCCCGACCCGGCGAATTTCGCGCTCGCGCCGCACGCGCGCGCGGTCTCGACCATTTCGATCTGCCACGCCGGTAAATTGTAAATGCTCCGCCGCGTATCGAAATTTTCGTCCATCAATTTGCCGAGTTGATCCGCGTCGCGTCGCTCAATCGCATCGCGCGCGCGCGCCGCGAGATCGGCGAAATGTTTCATCGCGTTCACCACATTTTCTTCGCCACGATCAAAGCGTCCGCGAATATCGTTGTGAAAAACTTCGGTCGGCTCGCTGAGATCGCCATTGTACGCGATGTACACCGGCGGCAACAGCGCGGGATCGAGCGGCTCGTACGCGTAACATTTGAAACCCTCGACCACGCGCTCGCGCGCTTGATCAAAATTCATAAACACGACGCCTTCGTACACTTGAATCACGCGATCTTGCAAGCCCGCCGAAATGCCGAGTTCTTCTTTTTCGATGGACAAGACAAAACTGGGTTGCGCCTCGCGCGGAATTTCAACGCCGTAAAATTCCATCAAGCACCGCAACGTCGCGACGATGATCGCGCTCGACCCGGCGAGACCGACCTGGCGCGGAATGTTCGTCTCGTACCGCACCGAAAAATTCCGGTCGTGCAACGCGCGCGCGCGCGCGGCGCAGTACTCGACAAAGCGTTTGATCGTCGCTTGGATCAAACGGATGCCGCCGTAATACCCGCGCATCTGCACATCTCCCGCGAGGTCATTGACCGCGCGAAAACGCGCGCGATCAAAAATTGCGGACGATGATCGAAATCGTTTTGCCGTTGTAACCGTCGGACGGATTGCCGATCAACCCGGCGCGCGCGTACGCGCGTTTGCGAATGAGGTACATTACATCAACTCCGGAACCCAATCGGAAATGGGACGCGGACAAACGCGGACAAACGCGGATCAGAAAAATTTATCCGCGTTCCTCCGCGTTTGTCCGCGTCCTATTTTATTATTTCTCTGAGATACTCGCGCAACGCCGCGCCGTGTTTCGCGTCCGCAAGCGCGAACTCGACGAACGCGCGAAAGTACGCGTCAAAGTTGCCGATGTCGTACCGGCGTTCGCCGCGCAAGGTGATGCCGAACACGCGCCCGCCTTCTTGAATCACGCGGCGAATCGCGTCGGTCAGTTGAATCTCGCCGCCTTTGCCCGGCGCGGTGCGCGCGAGCGCATCGAAAATGCGCGGCGCAAACACGTACCGCGCGGCAATCGCGAGATTGCTTGGCGCTTCGTCCTCATTCGGTTTTTCGATCACGTCCGCGATTTCAAAAATCGCGCCGTCGCTTTTCGGCGCGGCGATGCCATAGTGCATCACCTCACTGCGCGGCACGGCTTCGAACGCGACGACCGCGTCCGCGCGTTGCTCGCTAAAGACGCGCGTCATCGCGCGCACGATGCCGCTCTGCGCGTTCAAGCCGATGATCGAATCGCCGAGCGCGACGACGAACGGTTCCGCGCCGACAAATTCGCGCGCGCACAAAACCGCGTGCCCGAGCCCGAGCAATTGGCGTTGGCGTGTGTAAAAGTATTGCACCGGCGCGCGTTCGAATTCGAGTTCGGCGAGCAATTCTTCTTTGCCATTTTCGCGCAGAGTTTGAATCAATTCGCCGTGCATATCGAAATGATTTTCAATCGAAGTTTTGCTCGGACCGGTGATAAAGAGCAAACGCTCCATCCCGGCGCGCGTCAATTCTTCGACGACGTACTGCACGACCGGTTTGCGTCCGACCGGCAACATTTCTTTCGGTTGCGATTTTGTCGCGGGCAAAAGTCGCGTGCCGAGTCCAGCCACCGGCACAACGGCAATGTTGATGTTCATTTTCATTTTCCTCGAGTCAATCCCTTTGCCAATTTTTGGGGAATCGAAACTTTTCCCACGGATGCAAGCGAACACGGATTTTCATTTTTTCTTTCATCCGTGTTCCTTTGAATCCGTGGGAAGATTTGGTGAAGGTATTCTGCGTGATTTCATTTTCCATTATAGCAATGCCGCGCGAGAAAACCAAATTGCAAATTAGGAGACCTTCCAGGTTTCGGAAACCTGGAAGGTCTGTTTTACAAACTCGCGAATCCATCGAGGATGCGCGCAATGTGCCGCGCCGCGTTTTGAAAATCTTGCAAACGGACGTGCTCGTCCGGCGCGTGCGTGCGATTGTTCGCGTACCCCACGCCGCACGTTACGACCGGAATGTTGAGCGGTTTCGCGAACGCATACACCGGGCTACTGCCGCCGCCCATCGGATTTCGCACGCTCGCCAAACCGTACACCTCTGCGCCGGTGCGCGCGGTCAATTCGACGAACGGATCGTCCGCTGAAACTTTGGAGGGCCACATCGCGCCGTGCCATTCAATCGTGATGTCGGAAAATCCTTGCTTGTCGAGATGCTCGCGCAGTTTCGCGAAAATATCATCCGGGCTTTGATCGGGCACGAGACGAAAATCGAGTTTCGCGGAGGCGCGCGCCGGGATGACGGTTTTGTTGCCCGCGCCCTGGTAGCCGGCGGTGATGCCTTGAATGTTGCACGTCGGTTCGAACACGGCGCGATTGAGCGCGTGCCCGGTCAAGCCGCGCACAAATTCTTTCACGCCAAAAGTTTTACGCGTCCATTCTTCATAATGCGGCTTGGCTTCAAGTAATTTCAAATCAATCGCGGAGGGCGGACGAACGTGATCGTAAAATCCTGGGATGCGAATGTGTTCGTCCTGACCTTTGAGCGTTGCGAGCGCCCACAACAAGCGCCACGCCGCGTTCGGCAAATTGTGCGCGCCGCCCGAGTGCGCGTCGCGCGTCATTGTTTCAACGAGCAACTCGACGGACAACACGCCGCGTCGCCCCAATCCAATTTCGGGACGACCATCCGGATCAATCCCGCCCTCTTCCCAGATCGCGCCATTCGATTGGAGCAGGTCGGTGTGCTCGCGCACAAATTCCGCGATGTGCGGACTGCCGATTTCTTCTTCGCCTTCGACGACGAACGTAACGCCGCACGGCAATTTGCCATCGTGCGCGGCGCGCACCGCTTCGACCGCGAGCAAGCGCGCGATGAATTCGCCCTTGTCGTCTTTCGCGCCGCGCGCGTACAACGCGCCATCGCGAATCGTCGGTTCGAACGGCGGCGTCGTCCATAGTTCGAGCGGCTCCGCCGGTTGCACGTCGTAATGATTGTAAAACAATAACGTGCGCGCCGAGTGTCCTTCCACGCGACCGACGATGATCGGATTGCCGGGCGTCGCGAATTTTTGAACGCGAAAACCATGCTGGGTTAAAATTTCGACGACGCGTTCCGCGCACGCGTGCGTGCCTTCGCCTTTCGCGGAAACGCTCGGTTGCGCGCACAAGCGCGCGGTCTTGACGATGTACGCATCGAGGTTGGCTTGCACAAACGAATCAATTTGGGTTGACACAAAATTCTCCTTTGCGTGATCTCGTTGCGATTATAGTGTGTCCATTCGACGCGTGTCAAGCGCGAATGTGGCGCGGGCGGCTCGCCCGCCATCGGAAAGCGGGCGGGCCGCCCGCGCCACATTCGCGCGCGTTGACGGCACGCGCAATTTGTGTTACATTTTTATTCGTCACGTACGTTGGACAGTTTCGTTTTACTTCGATCCAGGTTTTGAACTTTGCCCGTTTCACAATTTTCCCCGCGCGCGATGCGCGCGCGCGCGCGTCAGTGCCTCCAAGCTCAAAACGTTCCCGCCTTGCAACACCATTTGCTTGCGCGCTCGATTACGCAAGCGGTCAAAACTAATCTCGCGACCGGAAGGTTCGCGCGGATCGCGGCGGCGCGTTCACCGCGCAATCCGCTGACGCTGGATGAGTACATCGCCAGCGTAACGACGTGCACGCGCGCAGAATATGCGCGCGTCCAAGCCCTGCAAGCCGGCGACGCGACCGCGTGGAACGCGCTCCGCGATTTTTTGACGCGGCGCGCGCAACGAATAACGCGCAACGTGCGCCCCGACGCAACCCTCAATGATGCGCTCGAATTCGCCGACGAAACATGCTACATTATTTTCAACAAGCCGTACCCGTTTGACGCGCCGTTCGCGGCATGGGCGACGCTGATTCTCCATCGGCTCATCTTGACGCGCTGGACGCGTTCGCGCGATGCGCTCGATCAAGCGCGCCCGCCGGCATCGCTCGATGCGCCCGGTCTCGGCGCGGACGACCCAACGCCGCTCGGCGATCAAATTCCCAACCCGCGCGCGCAGATCGCGTTCGAACGCGTCGAAGATCGCGCTGGGTTGCTCGCCGCGCTCGAATTGCTCCGCAGTGATGCTCAGCGCGTTTTGCTTCGCCGCGTTTATCTCGACGGCGCGAGTTTGCCCGCGCTCGCGCGCGAGCTCGGGATCAGCCGGCAAGCCGTGTATAATCTCCACCGCCGCGCGTTAGCGCGTTTGCGTGAAATTTTAAAGTCCAACCACGCGCAAGATTCATAATGCCAACGGCATTAAACAGGATAGAGCGGATTGTTCAAACTTCCGAAATCTCGGAGATTTCGGAAGTTTGAAAGGCATGTCAAAATGAAACAGCAAAAACCATTGACTGAACGTTTGAAACTTTTCGCGCGCGCGCTGGCTGGCGCGCCCAAGTCCCGCGCGCTATCGCACGCCGACGCCATTTGAAAATGTGCGCGCGCTGTCGCGCCGTGCACGCGACGCTGACTGCCGCGCGCGATGAACGCACAGACGATCTGCCGGTATTGGATCGTCCTCCGCTCGCGTTTCTCGCGTCGTCGCCCAAAGATGCCGGGTGGTCGTCGCACGTACGCGCGCGGGTGGGCGGCAAACCCCTGGGTTTTGGATTTCGCGTGCAACCCAAATTTCTGCGTCACTTGCTCACCATCCCATCTCTCGCGCCGGTGCGCGGCGCATCCGCCGCCGATGATGGCACGTTGATCTTGTCCGACACGGTTACGCTCGGTTTGAACGATGTGCTGGTCGAAGTTTGGTTACGCCCGCTGGCAAAACCGAATCACGCGCGCTTGGATATTTCCGTTACCTCTACCGAGCCGTTGCCGGCTCCACTCCGCGTGACGATTCGCTGGAAAGGCGCGCGCTACACCAAAACCTTGACGCGCGGACAAACCAGCATTGCGCCGGTTTCACTGAGCGCGTTGAAGCACGCGACATCGCTCCGCGTTGATTTTGAAGCCGGCGCGATTGGCGCGACGATTGAGGAGTATCGTGAATTGGGCTGAACGCTTGATCGCCGCGCGCCAAATCTCCGGCACTGCTCCCGACTTTTCTCGCGCGATTTCCCGGCTGATCGAGCAAACCCCGCGCGCGCAACGCGCCGAATTAATCGCGACGCTCGAACGCGACGCGCGCGCCACGCTCGATCAACAACCGCGCGCGGCGCGCGATTGGGCGCGTGTGGCGTACGAGCTCGCGCGCGCCAGCGCCGATGCACGTGTGCAAGCCGAAACCACCCTCACCTTTGCAATCGCGCTCAATCGGCTGGGCGATTTTCGCCAGGCGCTCCCCGTGTGCCATCAAGCCGCAACGCTTTTTGAACAATGCGGCGAAACGGAAAATGCCGCGCGCGCGCTGTGTGAATCCGCCTGGGCGAAAACGTTCATCGGCGATTTGGACTCGGCATTAGAGAACGTTCAGCGCGCGCGCCAGTTCGGTCCGACGCCACTGAGCCAAGCGCGGTGCGATTGGGTGCAGGCGCGCGTGTTGCGTAGTCAGGCGCACTATCCAGAAGCAGAAACACTTTTGGGTAACGCGCGAAATACGTTTGAGGCGAGTCAACTGTTTTTGCAAGCGGCACGTTGCGAACGCGAACTCGCGCATACCTACATTTTTATGGAACGAGAACATTTGACGCGCTTGCGCCAAGCGTCCGAGATTTTTTCGCAGGCGCAATGCGCGCTGGATGAAACACTCTGCGCTTTCTACATTGCGATTTCTCTGTTACAGTCAGGACAACATCGCCAAGCCATTCAATCGCACGAACAATGCCGCACGCGTTTCCTTGCTTGCGGCGCGAATTATTTTGCGGGGCTCTGTAATATCGAACTGGGCATCGGGCACCGGCATCTGAATCAATTCGATCAAGCATTCGTGTATCTGCATCAAGCCCGCGCGTATTTCCTGGCACACACGATCCAGGGCGAAGTTTCTGCGTGCGACATCAATTTGGGGAACCTCTGCTATTCACTCAATCGTTATGACGAAGCGCTGTCGTACTACCAAGAAGCCGCCGCGCTCGCCTTGAGCGAAAAGCGTGAATCGCGCGCCGCACGCATCTTCACCAACCTCGCGCTGGTTTACACCAAGCAAGGTCGCTTTGCTCACGCGCTCGATCTTCACCAACGCGCCCGTCAAGTGTTCGAATCTAAAAACCTCGCGGAACGGGTTGCTTTTTGCGATACCAACCTCGCGGCAGTCTATTGTCAGTTAGGGCAATTTGACCCGGCAGTGGAACACCTTCAACGCGCGATTGCAGTGTTTGCGGAGCAACACCTGGACGAGTACCTTGCCGAGTGCCTGATGAATCTCGCGGACGCGCATTTGGCGCGCGGAGAATGTGCTCCCGCGATCCAACACCTTGAACACGCGCGCGCATTGTGCGCCACGCACGCGTTCGATTCACTCGGCGCGGTGTGCGCGCGTTTATTGGCGCAAGTCGCCGCGCAACAGGGCAACCGCCAAAAAGCGTTGACGCGCGTTCAACAGGCGCGCGCCACATTTCTCAAACACAACCAGCGCGTGGATGCCGCACTGTGCGATTTGACCGAGGGTGAAATTGTCTTGGATGATCCGCGCGTGGCGCGCGATTATTTTGACCGCGCGCGCGAAATTCTCGCGCCGGCATTTCCCGATCACGCGTGGCGCGCCGATTACGGATTGGGACGATGCGCCCGCGCGAACCAGGATGACACCGCCGCGCTCGCGAACTATCTCGACGCCGTGCGCGCGATTGCCGATGTCCGCGCCGCGGTGGGGGTCGAACAATTCAGCAACGATTTTTTCGCTCAGCGGCAAGCCGTGTACGCCGACGCGCTCCAACTCGCGGTCGAACGAAACAATGCGGATGCCGCGCTCGAGATTATCGAAGCAAGCAAAGCGCGCGCGTTTCTCGCGTTGATCCAACAGCGCGGCTGGCACGCGCGGCGTGACGGCAATGATCGCTACGTCACGGAATTGATCGCGCGCGAACAAAAACTGCGAAACGATTTGCAAGCGCTCCGCCAACGCGTTGCGGTGCAAACAGCCCCGGAACTGGGCGAGCCGTTGCGCGGCATCACCTCCGCCAGCGCAATGTCCGAGGCGACGCGCGGCGAGTTGAACGCGCTGTCCGCGCACTACGAAGCGGTCGTCGCGCAACTGCGGGTCGCGACGCGCGGACTTGCCGGCGCACCCGCCCCCGCGCCGTTCGCGCTCGCCGATTTTCGCGCGGCGATGCGCGGCGCGTTCGGCGACGATTGGCGCGCGCTCGATTACGCGTGGAGCGAAAATCAAATCGTGATCGTCGTGGTGTCGCCTCTGGATACCCGGCTAATTTGCAAACAGTTGACCGCGTATGATCGCAAAATTTTGGAGCAATGCGCGGCGGTCGAACCGGATCTGCGCGAGCGCATTTATCGCGGCACCGTGCGCGGCGCGCGCGTGCCGTTCAGCGACAAGCCACTCCGCCAGCTCTATCATTTGTTGATTCCCCCGAACCTGGACGCGTCCACGCTCATCCTCGCGCCGCATCGCGCACTGCACAATTTACCCTTCCACGCATTGCGCGATGATGCCGGGTATTTGATCGAAAAGCACGCGGTCGTTTACACGCCGAGTTTCCAAATTCTCGCCAGTTTGCAGACCGCTCTGCCGGAGGGCTTGATCGAAAATTCCGCGCTCGTGTGTGGCTTGGCGACATTTGACGCGGACTTGAGCGCACTGCCGTACGCCGAAACCGAAGTGAATGATTTACGCGCGTCGTTCGAACCGGGAAAATTTTTGTGGGGCGCGGATGCGACCCGGCAAACCTTGCTGGAGCTGAATGACGCCGGCGCGTTGCAAAAATTGGATGTGCTTCATTTCGCGACGCACGCCTTGCTCGACCGCGCCGCGCCGCATCAATCGCGCATCGTGCTGTCCGATGCGCCGCTCACCACGTTCGACATTCTCGATCTCACGTTGAACGCGCGCTTGGTGACGCTCTCCGCGTGCCAGACCGCGCTCGGCAAAGGCGGCGACGGCGACGAGTTGATCGGGTTGGCGCGCGCGTTTTTCTACGCGGGCGCGCGCGCCCTGCTGGCAACCTTGTGGCACGTCGAAGATGATTCGACCGCGGACGCGGTGCGGCGCGTGTACCAGCATCGCGCGCACGGCGAAAATCTCGCGACGGCATTGCGCCACGCGCAGATCGAAATGATCCGCGCGGGACGGTCGCCGTACCAGTGGGCACCCTTTGTGCTGATGGGGCAACCGTAAAAGCAAAATCGCCGCGCACACGCGCGGCGATTTGTTTTACCCCTTGAGCGGAAACACCACTTTGGTTTGCAATTCCTGGGGCGGCGTTGTTTGCGGATCGTTCAAATACATTTCATACGCGACGCCGATCGGTTCGTAATTGTGCGCCTTCATCCATTGCCCCAGCGCGTCATACGCCGCGCTGACCTGGTCATACGGACCGACGTGCAGAGTAACCGCCCACTTGCCACCGGGAATTTCGCCGGGTTGAATTTCCCCCTTGCCCGCGAGTTTGCGCGCGACCGGAAAACCGGCTTCGACATCCAGGTTCTGCATGTCCATGTTACGATACGCGCCGAACGGCGCGCCCAGCGGTTGTTCGCCCAACTCCCCCAGGTACTGCATCAATGCGCTGTACGCGCGTCCGAACAGTTGCGGTAAATCTTGCACCGCGGCGCGCGTGCGAATCGCGAGGGTTGGTTGCGCGGATTGCTCCGTGAGTTCACATTGGTACGTCATTTCAATTCCTCCTTTGATTGTTGGGCAAATTACCAATTTGCCCGGTTAGAAATTCGCGCACGATCCGCGCAAATTCGGATGGTTGATCGCTGAACGGAAAATGCCCGGCGTTTTGAATCACACGAAATTGCGCGCGCGAAAACGCGTCCGCATACATTCGACTCGCTTGCTCCGTTTGTAAATCGTTCGCGCCGTGAAGTATCAACACCGGCACGTTCACGCGTTTTAGCGCGGCGCGATAATCGTGGCGCAACCCCATACTGAGATACAACGCGTGCGCCATCCAGCCGCCGGTCTCTGCGGACGAATTTTCCGCCGGGATTTGGAATCCTTTGCGTTGTGCGGCGACGGCATAGTACCGCGCAAATTCCGCGTTGAGCGTGGCGAGTTCGGTCTCGGTCTTGGAAAAGAGCGCGCCGTAATCGAGATAGCGTTTCAAGTACGCGTCGTACTCGGATTTCATCGCGTCCGGCAACAATGGTTTGATCTGCTCGAACAAGCCGCCGGATTCCGGCGGCATCACCAACAATTCCGCCGGCGCGATCAGGATCAGCGCGCGCACGCGTTCGGGAAATTCGGCGGCGTAGAGCGACGCGACAAATCCGCCGAATGAGTGACCAACGAGAATAATTTTTTCGTCGCCGAGAATTTGCCGGACGCGTTCAATGTCCGCGATCTGCGCGCCGAGTCCGAGCACGCGATCCAGCGTTTGCATATTCTCGTAAAAATTCGACGCCGCAAATTTTTCAATCGGGCGC
>JACRPR010000007.1 GCA_016223105.1 Chloroflexota bacterium
CCGAGAAATAACGCGACGATCATCGCTTGGACAAACAGACCGGGCGTAATCGCGTTCTCCATCATTCCCGCGAGCGCGGGCAGTTGATTGATCCACAACGTCAGCCCAACGCCGATGCCGCTTCCCAGGATACCGCCAAGAATTGATAGCACGAACGCTTCACCCAGGATCATTCGCACGACGCGCGCACGACGCCAACCGAGCGCGCGCAGAGTGCCGATTTCGCGCGTGCGTTCGAACACACTCATCAGCATCGTGTTCATCATTCCGAGTCCGCCGCCAATCACCGCGATTAATCCGATGAACCAACCCATCGCGCGAAACATTTGCGTTTGTTGTTGCCCTTCCATGTAATCCGCCGAACGTGATGCGCTCAACTTGGGATAACGCCGCGCGAGTTCTTTGATGATCGGATCGATCAAATCGGGACGCTGAACCTGGAGTTGATAATACGCGACCTGGCGCGGCTTTTTGAAAATGTCTTGGGCTTCTTTCAGCGTGATCACCGCGCCCATCTCTTCCATTCCCGACCCGGTTTCGTAAATGCCGACGACCTTGAACGATACCTCTTGCATTTTGAAATTGTCACCGACTTTTTTCTTGAACGTTTTCGCGGCGGTGCGCCCAAGCAGAACCTGGCGTTGCCCGCGCAACACTTCGCCTTCGACGACGCGATAATGCCGCATCGCAAATTCACCCGGATCGAGTCCCATCACGACAAAGTACGGCACATCCGGCATCTGAATAATTCCGAGCAACGCGCCGGCAACGCGCCGCACACCGTAAATCGCGGCGACCTGGGGCGCGACCGATTCATCCACCGCCGAAAGCAAAATGTCCACCGCGTCCGATTGCGCGAGAATAATATCCGCACCCGACGAGGTGAGAATCGTCGAGTAACTGTTGATGAATCCTTCCGCAATCGCGCCGAGCGCGACGACGGCGGCAACGCCAATCGCGATGCCGAGCAAGGTCAAAAATGTGCGCGTCTTGCGACGCAAAAGATTTTTCAGAACCATAAGACCTTTTGTCATTTAGAGTCGCGCGTTTACGCGGTTGTTTCACGCCCAAATCACCCGCTAAAGCGTCGAATCCGGCAGTGGTGTTATCGTCGTTTTTTCTTCCAGCGTTCCAACAACACGGGATACTCTTGTTCGAGAAACGCGAACAGATCGCGCATTTCGACGAGCCGATCGCGGCTAACCGACGATTTGCTTTCCAATAATTCCAAACCGTGTTCGGCGAGTTGACGCAACGCGCCGATTTTAACGGCTTCGGTGGCGAACCATTCCGACCACGAACCGGGTTTCAGCCGAATGTAATCGCGCCGTTCGCCCGGCAAACTGACGCGCTCGATCAGCCCCATTCGCATCAACAAGCGGCTCATCGTGCTAATCGAACCTTTGCTGGCGTGCAAAATTTCCGCCACGTCTTGAAGCGCAACATGCGGCGTCTCGGACACCAACAACCAGCCCAAGATGCGTCCCGCCATGCGGGGCATTCCCTCCGCTTCAAAGGTCAGCCCGACATCTTCGGCAAAATGCCGCTTGCTTGCTTGACCATCGTCCTCCGTTTTTTTTGCCACACGCACCTCCGTCGGATTGGATTTGCGGACAGTATAGCACTTTTAGTTTGTTTAGTCAAGATTGAACGAATTGATTTTACTAATCTAACCGAACCAATTAGCCGCGCGCAACAAAGGAGCGATGCCGTTACGCATCGCTCTGGTTCGTCAAAAAGTAGTTTGCAATTCGTGGCGCGGGCTTGCGAGCCCGCAGTGGCGGCTTGGAAAAGCCGCGCCACAGCTCCTCTACACATTCCATTGCCCGGTGCTAAACGGTCGCAGAAACGGATTGAGTTGCCGCTCTTCGCCAATCGTCGTCGCCGCGCCGTGCCCGGGATAGACCAGCGTTTCATCCGGCAACATCAACAACTTGTCACGAATGGATTGCATCAACGTCGCATAATCGCCGCCGGGAAAATCGGTGCGCCCAATGCCGCTCTGAAACAGCGTGTCGCCGACAATCACGCGATTGTCCAAGAGCAAACAAATTCCGCCAGGCGTGTGCCCGGGCGTATGCAGAACTTGCAACGTGATCGCGCCGACCTGGATCGTGTCGCCGTCGTTGAGCAAGCGATCCGGCGGCGCGGGCTGGCGCATCGCCATTCCGAACATCGCGCCGCTCATTTGTGCGGACGCGAGAATCTCCACTTCGTCCGCGTGTAACATAAACGGCGCGCCGGTCGCCGCGCGCACTTCGGACAACGCAAGCACATGATCGAAATGCGCGTGCGTGTTTACAATCGCGCTGATTTTTAATTTGCGCGTTTCAATCGTTTTGAGAATCTCGCGCGGGTTTCCGCCGGGATCAATCACGATTCCTTCGCGCGTATTTTCGTCGCCCAGCACGTAGCAATTCACTCCAAGCGGCCCGACGAGCAAAACATCAAAAATCATTTTTTCACCTCGTTGAAATATCGGAGGAATTATAAAAGTGGTTAGGGGGATTGTCAACGGCATTTCAGTTCGTTATAATCCTGTCCGCTTGAAACCGCCACCCCGCGGCGTGCGTAACCATCAACACAAATGCAAACTCTCGATCCGCTTGCGAATGCGATTTTACAAACATTGGACTATGCCGATCTCTTTGAGTACGCCTTGTCGCCCGACCAGGTTCAACGCTATCTCATCGGCGTTCGCGCGACGCGCGACGACATCACGCGCGCCTTGTCCGATCCCGCGCGCTTGAACGGCGCGGTGTTGCGCCGCGCCGGATTCCTGGCTTTGGCAGATCGCGATGCAAGCATCACCGCGCGGATCGCGTGGCGTAACGCCGCGCAACGCCAAATGCCGCGGGCGCGATTTTACGCGCGCCTCCTCGCGAATTTTCCATTCGTGCGAATGATCGCCCTCACCGGCGGACTGGCGATGGAAAACGCACGCGACAACGATATTGATTTTTTGATCGTTACCGCGCCAGGACGATTGTGGCTCACGCGCGGCTTGATCGTCGCGCTCGTCCGGCTCGCGCGCATCGGCGGCGACAAAGTCTGTCCAAATTTTATCCTCACCGAAAACGCACTCACCATTCCCGATCAAAATCTGTACACCGCGCACGAAATCGCGCAGATGATCCCGCTGTCCGGATTCGGCGTGTATCGCAAAATGCGGACATTGAACGCGTGGGCGGAAAATTTTTTGCCGAACGCGAATAGCGCGAACGAATTACCGGACGAACAACCCCAGAATCGGTTGGGCGCATTCATCAAAAATCTTGGCGAGCGCTTATTCGGCGGACGATTCGGCGCGCGCATCGAACGCTGGGAAATGCGCCGCAAAATCGCGAAACTGTCCGCGCAAATTCCAGCGCACGCGGATGGCGTTGAATTTTCCGCGGAGGTGTGTCGCGGTTTTTTTAGCGGACATGCGGCGCGCATCATGAACGAATTTCAAAAACGAACGGCAAATGTCTGAAATTCTTTTTGGTCAATCCTACTTTTTGGGTTTCGATCCCAAACTCGCCGCGGCAATGCAACCGTACCCGCCGCTCGGCGCGCTGTACGCGGCGAGTTATTTACGCGCCCAAAATTACCAGGTCGCGCTGTTCGATGCGATGCTCGCGCAATCCGAAGATGAATGGACGCGCGCGCTCGATCACCACGCGCCGCGCTTTGCGATTCTCTACGAAGACAGTTTCAATTATTTGAGCAAAATGTGTTTACTGCGAATGCGCGCCGCGGCGTTCACGATGATCCGCGCGGCGCACGCGCGCGGCTGTATCGTCATCGTATCCGGCTCGGACGCGACGGATCATCTCGCCGAGTATTTTGACGCAGGCGCAAATTTTATTTTAATTGGCGAAGGCGAAATCACACTGGGCGAATTGCTCGCCACACTCACCGAACGCGCGCCACGCGATCTCAACACAATTCGCGGTCTCGCGTTTCGCGACGCGCGCGGCGCAATCGCGCGCACACCACCGCGCGAATTTGTGCGCGATCTCGATACGCTCCCCTTTCCCGCCTGGGATCTCGTGGACATGGCGCGTTATCGCGACGCGTGGCGCGCGCGGCACGGTTACTTTTCGATGAACCTGGTCACGACACGCGGCTGTCCGTATCACTGCAACTGGTGCGCTAAACCGATTTACGGACAACGCTACAATTCGCGCTCGCCCGAAAACGTCGTCGCCGAAATGCAATTGCTCAAAGAAAAATATCAGCCCGATCACATCGAATTTGCCGATGACATTTTTGGGTTAAAACCAGGTTGGCTCGCGCGCTTTGCCGATCGGGTCGTCGCGCAAGACGCGCGGATTCCGTTCAAATGTTTGATGCGCGCCGATCTCGTTACCGACGCAACCACGTCGGAATTGCAACGCGCCGGCTGTCGCCTCGTGTGGATGGGCGCGGAATCCGGCTCGCAAAAAATTCTCGACGCGATGGAAAAAGGCACGCGCGTCGAACACATTCGCGCGGCGACCGAACGCCTGCATCGCGCGAACATTCAAGTTGGATTCTTTTTGCAATTCGGTTATCCCAGCGAAACGCGCGCCGACATCGAACAAACTTTGCAAATGGTGCGCGATTGCGCGCCGGACGACATCGGCATTTCGGTTGCGTATCCGCTTCCTGGCACGCCGTTTCACGCGCGCGTCAAACAACAACTCGGCGATCAACAAAATTGGAACGACAGCGCTGATCTCGCGATGATGTATCGCGGTCCGTACTCGACCGCATTCTATCGCCAACTCCATTCCGTCGCGCACAAGGAATTCCGCGCGCACCAAGCCGGACAAACTCTGCGACGCAAATTTTCGATCAAGACAATCGCGCGATGGTTTTACAATCGGCTGACGTTGCCATTCGCGCGCGCGCGCTTGGAATGGCTCGCGCGCGCGCCGCATCACGCGATTCGACCGAGCGCGCCGGCGCTCTCGCCTCAAGCCGCCGCGCGACCGACGCCCCAAAACGATTGAACCCAATGAACGCGATACGCAACGTTGCCGAAGCATTTTCGCGCAAAGCATTCATCTACGATGCGTTTGGCGAAAATCATCCCAACCTAACGCGGATGCGCGAAACCGTGTATCGGCACGCGCTCGACTTTTTGCGTCCCGACGATCACATCCTGGAAATCAACGCGGGGACTGGGACGGACGCGATTTTTTTTGCGCGCGCCGGGATGCGCGTGCACGCGACCGACCTCGCGCCGGCAATGGTCGCGCGCATCGAGCAAAAAATCGTCCAACACAATTTGCGCGCGCGGCTCACCGTCGAACAATGTTCGTTCACCGAACTCGATCATCTGCGCGCGGAATCATTCGACGCGATTTTTTCAAACTTTGGCGGATTGAATTGCATCGCCGATTTACGCGCGGCGACACGGCAATTTCCGCGCGTGTTGCGCGCGGGCGGAATCGCGACGTGCGTGATCATGCCGCCGTTTTGTCTGTGGGATTTGGCCGCGATCGTAAAAGGCGATTTCCGCACCGCGACGCGACGACTGCGCGGCAAAACCATCGCGAACATCGAGGGCGTCCCGGTCGCGACGTTTTATTTTTCGCCGCGCCAGGTCGCCGATGCGTTTGGCGATTCGTTTCGCGTCGAGCGCGTGCAAGGATTGTCCATCTTTGCGCCACCGGCGGATCGCAAAAATTTCGCGCAACGTTTTTCGCGCGCGTATCGTTTGCTCGTCGCGCTCGATGAACGCGTCGCGACGCGCCGCCCATTTCGCGCGTGGGGCGATTTTTTTATCATCACATTGCGCTATGGGGCGAGATGACCGCGCCCCTACCCATTATGAATCACGAATTTAATTTAGTCTGTCCGATTTGCCGGTCGTCGCTCACACGCGTCGCGCCCGGTGAATTGCATTGCGCGCGCGACGCGACGGCGCTCCCCTTTGCCGATCTGACCGGCGCACACACGCGCGCTTGGAAAATTCGCGCCGCGAGTTTTTGCGCGTTGATCGCGCGACTGTTCGCGTCGAATTCGCGCGCGCTCACCGTTCTCGATCTCGGCGCGGGGAATGGTTGGCTCGCGCATCAACTCGCCAAGCGCGGGCATCGCGTCGCCGCCGTAGATTTGCTCACAAATGTCGAAGACGGACTCGGCGCGCATGTTCATTACGCCGCGCGGTTCGTTCCACTTCAAACCGAGTTCGATCACTTGCCGCTCGGCGCTCAGCAATTCGACGTCGCGATTTTCAATTCGTCATTGCATTACTCGACCGATTACGCGATCACTTTGGGTGAAGTTTGGCGCGTGACCAAACGCGATGGTTGCATCGTGATTCTCGACACGCCGATCTATCGCGCGGTTGCCAGCGGCAAACAAATGGTCGCCGAACGGCAAAAGCAATTTCAAACCAGGTTCGGTTTTCCATCGAACGCGCTCGCGAGCGAAAATTTCTTGACGCACGCGCGGCTGAAAGAATTAGCTCAAGCCACAAATATAACTTGGCGCGTGATCAACATTTGGCACGGCTGGCGGTGGGCATTGCGTCCCTGGCTCGCGCGTTGGCGTGGGACGCGTGAGCCAGCGGAATTTTCGCTCATCATCGGCAGACGAAAAACGAATGAATAAATTTTTCATCCCCGGCGCGCGCCTCGCGTTCGCCGCGAGCATCGTGTTGCTTCCGTTTCGATTTCGTTTCACGCTCCTCGCGCGCCCGATCGGAACGATCTACAACGATTACACCGACTTGCTCTTGTTCACCAGCGATCTTTTTGTGATCCTTACGCTCGCGCTGTGGACGATCACACGCGCGCGTGAACCGAATCGGATTTCGTTCGGATCGCGCGCGCTCACGCTTGCAATTTTTGGATTGACCGCGATCGCGTTTGTGATCGCGCCGTTTTCGATTGATCCGCTCCTCGCGTTTTATCACGCGATTCGGCTCACGCTCCTGGGCGCGTTGTATCTTTTCGTCATTAACGAAATCACGTTGGGTTGGATCGCCATTCCGGCGGCAATTCAAATTTTTATTCAAGCGACGGTTGGCATCGCCCAAGTGTTGCGCCAACATTCGATTGGCTTGTCCTGGTTGGGCGAGTACGAACTTGATCCGGCGTGGCGCGGTGTGAGTATCGTGTGGGCGGAAGGCGTGCGCTCGTTGCGCGCGTACGGCTTGACCGATCATCCCAACATTCTCGGCGGATGTTTCGCGTTCGCGTTGCTGATGCTAGTCGCGTGGCGCATCCATCGCGATGAACGATGGAGCGCGCCGATCGTGGCGGTGTTTGCGCTCGGAACACTTGGATTGTTGATCACATTTTCGCGCGCGGCATACCTGGCATTCGGCGCGGGCATCGGATCGATGCTGATTTTATTTTTCGCGACGAAACAGACGCGCGCGTTGCGCGATCTGATCGCGTTGATATTTGCCGCGCTCGTCCTGATCGCGCCGTTCGTGTGGCATAACGCGAATTATCTCGGCGTGCGCTTGAACGCGGTCGGCGCGTCCGGCGTCGTCGGCGCGGATAGCGCGATGCTCGAGCGCGGGGCGCTCAACTCAGCGGCGAACCGCATTTTTGTTGACGCGCCGATTTTCGGAATCGGCGTCGGCGCACTGCCGCAAGCGATGCGCGCGCGTTTCCCGGATTTTCCATTGAACTATCAGCCCGCGCACATCGCCTTGCTCAACGCGGCGGCGGAAACCGGGATCGGCGGCGCGTTGTTTTACGCGCTCGCGTTGATCGCGCCCTGGTGCGCGCTCTGGATCAATCGCCGGCGATTGAATTTTTCACCCGCGCTCGTCGGCGTTTCTGCCGCGTTGCTTGCCGTGACCCTCATTGGATTTTTCGATTACTATACCTGGTTGCTCGCTCCCGGACGTTTATGGCAGTGGACTATCTGGGGCGCGTGGAGCGCGCTGTATCGCGCGTCCTTCATCGGAGCAACGCATGTTTGATCTCTGGCTCGTTCCCATCGCTTTGATCTATCTCGTGGTCGTGGGAATGTTGTTTGCCTATGGCGTCAATTTTTTCTATTTGACGTTTATCGCGTGGCGCGCGCGCGATTTTCAACCGACGATTCCGGCGCTGGGCGATCTGCCGCGCGTAACCGTGCAACTTCCGATCTTTAACGAGCTGTACGTCGCCGAGCGTTTGATCAACGCGGTGGCGCAATTCGATTATCCAAACGATTTGCTAGAGATCCAAGTTCTGGATGATTCGACGGATGAAACGGTCGCGATCATCCAGCACGCGGTCGAACGCGCGCGCGCGCGGGGTGTGAACATCGCGCCCATTCAGCGCGCGGCGCGCGCCGGTTTTAAGGCGGGCGCGCTCGCGAATGGACTCGCCCACGCGCGCGGCGAGTTCATCGCGATCTTTGACGCCGATTTTATTCCGCCGCGCGATTTTCTGCGCCGCACGTTGCCGCATTTCCACGATGCGCGCGTCGCGTTCGTGCAAACGCGCTGGGGGCACACCAATCGCGAGTATTCACTGCTGACCTTGCTCCAAGCGCTTTCGATTGACGCGCATTTTGTCGTCGAACAATTCGCGCGCAGTCGCGGCAATTATTGGTTCAACTTTAACGGCACTGCCGGCGTGTGGCGCCGCGCCGCGCTCGACGATGCCGGCGGATGGCAGACCGATACGTTGACCGAAGATTTGGATTTATCGTACCGCGCGTTTCTGCGCGGTTGGCGCGCGATCTATTTGCGCGACGTCGTTGTGCCGGCGGAATTGCCGGTCAGTTTTAGCGCGTATCGCCGGCAACAACATCGCTGGGCGCGCGGCAGTTTCGAGTGCGCGCTCAAACTCTTGCCCCACGTTTGGTGCGCGCGCATCCCGCGCGCGCAAAAAATCGAAGCAACATTTCACCTCACCGGCTATGGCGTGCATTTGCTCTTGTTCGCGCTCGCGTTGTTGTATCCCGTCGTGCTGGCGCTCACGTTGGAATATCCTCAACTCATTTCCTTGTTTGGACTTGCGGTCATTTTTAACGCGACCGCGTTCGCGCCAACGCTATTTTTTATGATGGCACAACATCAACTCGAACGAAAATGGTGGCAGACGTTGCCCGCGATTTTTTTACTCACGATCACCGGCGCGGGAATGATGCTCAACACCGGACGCGCCGCGTTCGAAATTTTTCTCCAGCGCGCGCACGCGTTCGAGCGCACGCCGAAATTCGGCATCACCCGCAGAGGTCAAACTTGGCAACGCCGCCGTTATCAGTTGCGCCTGGATTCGATTATCGTGGTTGAGATATTTTTTGCGTTCGTGAACCTGGGCACCGCCTTTTTTGCGCTCACCCTCGGCAATTGGCTCATCGCGCTGTACGCGACATTGTACGCGGCTGGATTATTTTTTACCGCCGCGACGACGCTGGCGCAAATCATTCCCAATCTCTGGCAGAACGCCGCCATCGCGCCGGCGACAACGGCGCGGCAATAATTTGCGCCCGCGCCGCGCGTCTGCTATAATCGCGCGGATGGCAAAACAGGAATCGCAAGGCAAGGGCGCCAAGCCAC
>JACRPR010000126.1 GCA_016223105.1 Chloroflexota bacterium
ATCTGCCGGCGTATGCGCCGAACCTAAACTTGATTGAGCGGCTTTGGAAGTTCATGAAAAAGCACATCAAGCGCAATCGGTTTTACGCCACCTTTGAACAGTTCGTGACCGCGATTCAAAGTTTCTTTGCCAGCCTTTCAGCGTACGCGGACGCACTGGCAACTTTGATGGTTGAGAATTTCGAAATTTTGACGTGCGGTTAGTATACCCATAGACCAACGTGTAGTACGGATCAATGGATTGCAGTGCCAGTGGAATTGTAACTGGCTGAGTTGTCTGAATTGGGTACGCGATCAAGTTCCACCCAGGTCCATACAACCCAATATCCATGCTCGCTGCAAGCGCATACAGTCCCACGCCCCGCACAAACGCGGATGCGACATTGTAATACGTATCCACCTGGGTATCCAGCACGTCCCATTTGCTCTGACCTTCGTTCCAAAAATAAATCTTGGCTCTTCAGGAATTAGTGGGGTAGCATAGCCCCTTGTGGGCGTTGAACTGGAAAAGTACGCGCACAAGGCGCTATGCTACGCGACTAACCCCACCAATTCCCGGAGAACCAGATTATCGAGCGGTTGAACAGACTGACGATGAAGCGTTTGAAAAAGCACAGCGATTGGCGAAAAAAGTCGAGCGACCAAGCGAACTCATCTTGCCCGAAATCTGTACTGGTCAATGACATGTCAAACATTTGAGTCTGCGCCGAATGTGTCCACCCATCGCAAAATAGCGGCGGCTGTGGCTACTTGCCCGTAAGTGGTATTGTGTTCAAGATGTGGTTGCCCAATACACATCTTGCCCGAAATCACTGGGAACGACGACGAAGAAAGCGTTGGTAATTCAACAGGCATTCGCGTTCATCTCTACGGAATGAAAACTTGGGGTTCGCTATTCAACCCGCGTCAACTCGTGGCGATGCAAACGTATGCCGATTGCTTACGTGATGCACTTGAAGAAATGGGGAAACACGCACTCGACTCAGAATATCGCAAAGCGATTTTGACATATCTGGGACTCTGGATAGATCGCATCGCGTTGCGCGGTTGCAACGTTGTACTTTGGGATACAGTCGGTCAAACGATTGTCCAACCATTTGGACGCCAAGCCATCCCGATGGTTTGGGATTACCCAGAAGTTAATCCCTTCAACGATATTACGGGAAGTGCTTTAGCACAACTTGAATATGTACTTGCAGTAGTTGCACATGAGTCGCCACCGTCAATTTCAAAATTGAATAGTGCGCGCGTCTTGCGAGGCGATGGGGCAAAATTGCCATTGCGTAATTCAGAAGTGGATATTGTGGTTACGGACCCACCCTACTTCGACGCAATCTCTTATGCTGACTTGTCGGATTTTTTCTACGTTTGGCTCAAGCGTGGATTAGGCGATACGTTTCCTGATATCTTTGCTACGCCTCTTACGCCAAAGAGCGAAGAAGCGACCGCATTAAGACATCGGCATAAAGGCGATGTCGAAAAAGCAAAGGAACATTTCAGTACAAAACTTGCCGCATGTTTTGCTGAAGCAAAGCGAGCGTGCAAAGCCGATGGCGTATTGGCAGTGATGTTTGCACATCAATCTACGGAGGCGTGGACAGGACTTATTAACGCGCTATTTGAAGCAGAATTGACTGTAACTGCAACGTACCCAATCGACACGGAACTTACAACGCAACTGAAAGCAAACGTATCTGCGCTCGCTTCTTCAATCACCGTCATTTGCCGTGCGCGTGAAGTCGGCGCGGCAGCATCCTTCAAAGAAGTGCGACGTGAAATTGATGATGTCGTCGCCAAGAGTGTGCACCGGTTTTTTGAGTACGGTTTGCGTGGTGCGGATTTAATTGTCGCGTGCTACGGTCCTGCCGTTGGCGTCTTTGGTCGTTATGAACGCGTGGAACGTGCGGATGGCTCAATTGTGGGCGTCCCAGAATTGCTCGCGCTCGTCCGCGAATCCGCGCTGAAAGCCATTGCGGGTGTATTTGAAGGCGACAATCTTTCGCGGCTCTATTTCGTCTGGGCAAACCTCTACGGCGTCGGCGAGCAGGCGTGGGATGATGCGCGGCTTGTCGTGCAGGTTGGCGGCGGAGCAGAAAGCGCGATGGATGTGGCAAACAATCGCGGCTTGTTCGTCGTGGACGGCTCGACGGTGCGGCTCGCGTTGCTCGCGGATCGTACAGATCGCCGCAACCTGGGTGATGATCCATCTGCGCCATTAATTGACCAACTGCATCACGCGATGATGCACTGGAAGAATGAAGAGCGCGGCGAGATCGTCTCGTTCCTGTGGCAACGCCAACTGTTAGATGATGCGCGGTTCTGGAAACTCGCGCAAGCATTGTTCGAGGTTCTGCCGCACGAAACTGAGGATTGGAAATTGGTCAGCGCGCTTCTCGGCGAGCGTGAGACGTTCAAGACGGAAGCGAAGAAGAAGGAAGGGCAGGAGCGGTTGTTGTAATCGGCTGAGCGTGACAGTGTATCAAAACAAAAGCCACTCTAAAAAGGGGGCGAGCGTATGTTGCAAAACATCAAGACGGGGGCGCGTGGATTGGGCTTGCTGGTGTATGTGTGCTTTTTGATGTTGGCGCGCCCGGACGTTGTGTTCTCGAACCATCGCGCGGCAGTTCTACCGGCGAATTGCAAACCCGATGCGCTAAAATTTGCCGGCATCACCCATTGCGTTCTCGACGGCGAAAAAAACACGCACGTTGTTCTAGTGAATCTGGAAACAGCCGGCTTGCGTTTTGAAACTGCCTTGTCGCTTGGGCCCAACGGGCAAGAATGTAAAGACGTGAATACCCAGCAATGGGCGGTGGCGGGACGCGGGTGTAGCGCCGGTCCGGTGTATCCGTTTGAGACGGTCGCGTCTATGGCAGGACGCTATCCAGGAGTCCGGGTCGCGATTAACGCCGATTACTTTGGCAGTAAGGATCATGGTCACGGTGCCGAGGGCTTGACGATCAAGAACGGGCAACGCTTGGATGGTTGGGAATGGGGCGATTGCGATGGCAATCAACTTGATCGCGCCGGCAAAATTTTTCATTTCCGGTCACCCACCGCGTGCAACGGCAACGACGTGAATCGTCCCGCTCTGACGATCGCGCGGAACAATCGCGTTGAAATTGGGTATCGCGCACCGCAAGAGGTGGATAACAAAGCCTTGTATGCCGATCGGTTTTATAATGCAGTGGGTGGCGGTCCGTTGATTGTCGTTGGTGGCAAGCCGCAGGATAACACGGCGTGTAACAATGCGGATTCATTCAAAGCGTTGCCGAAAGGCGCGGTCTGCGATCCCAAATCGCAAATGGCGGTCGCGCTGAGTGGCGACGGCAAGACGCTGATCCTCGCGATGGCGGATCGCGATGCGGCTGGGATGGCAAAACTTTATACGGAGACCTTTCAAGAGTATCGCGTTCAAACCGCGCTCAAGTTAGACGGTGGCGGCTCGCCGGCGCTTTGGTATGATGGGCAAATTTTTGGGACGAGCATATCGCAAGGCAAACGCGAGGTTGCCGAAGCGTTACTTATCTTTGCGCCGGCGGCGCGCGAATTGGATGCCACCGTCGCCAATTCGGCTGATTTCGCGGTCGCCGAACCGGGCAAGCCGCTGACGCTGAATCTCACGTTTGCCAATGCTGGAACACGCGCCTGGAATACACCCGAGTTGACGCTGGTCAATGTGAACAACCAACCGTTAGGCGCGGATGCGATTCAACATGTGGGCGGGGTTCGCCAAATTGCGCCGGGCGCGTCACTTCCCTTGACTGTAATGCTCCGCGCGCCCACGAATGCCGGTCTGTATGCAAGCGAATGGCAGTTGAAATCCGGCGACCAAAACTTGGGACCCAAAGTCACATTCAACGTGATCGTATTGCCGCCGGAAGCCAAAGAGTTACGCGAGCGGATTCAAACCGAAATCGAAAATTGGCGCAAGAGCGGCGAACAAAAAGTGGACGAACTCGTGCGCCAAATTCAAAAAGAGATTGAAGAATGGGTCAAGCGTGAGGCATCGGGGTTGATCGAAAGAACGTTGCGCCAAATGGGTTGTAATGTGACTCTGCTGATTTTGTTTGGCGTGGTGCTGGGCGTAAATTTGTTGCGGCTACGTCGTTGAACGGTCTTGACGATGAACATCGCCCGCAAGCATGATCGCACAAACTAAATTCACCTACCCGATCAAAAAGGATAAAACTTATGCCAGACCTCCAACCGTGG
>JACRPR010000140.1:0-4959 GCA_016223105.1 Chloroflexota bacterium
GTGGATTTGCCGTGAACGATCGTGGCGCGGCTTTCTAGCCCGCGATTGCGGATTGAAAAACACCGTGCGGGCTCGAAAGCCCGCGCCACGGAGGAGCAAAATGAGTGAGCCGGTGATTGCGACGAAAGCGACATTTGAGGGCTTGTATGATCGCGCGGCGGAACAGTACGATCAAACTGGTCCGCATCTCTTTGAACAATTCGGCGCGCGTTTGATCGAATGGTTGAATATCGCGCCGGGATCGCGCATGCTCGATGTCGCGACCGGGCGCGGCGCGATGCTCATTCCGGCGGCGCGCCGCGCCGGCGCGACTGGGCGCGCGGTCGGCGTAGATTTATCGCGCGGGATGTTGGAGCAAGCCGCGCGCGCCGCGCAGGACGCGGGATTGACGAATGTGGAATATCACAAAATGGACGCCGAACATTTGGAATTTGCGGACGATGTGTTCGACAGCGTAACGTGTGGATTCGCGCTCTTTCATTTTCCGGCGATGGACGCGGCGACGCGCGAAATGCGCCGCGTGTGCAAACCGGGCGGACAAATTGGAATTACGCTGTGGGGCAAGGGACCCTTCGATCCGGCGTGGAAAATTTTTGCCGAACAAGTGCGCGCGTACGATGTCGAGGTGCGAATGCCGCAACGCATCGCCAACGCGCCGGAGGATGTGCGCGCATTGCTCGCGGACGCGGGCTGGCGCGCGATTGAAATTCAAACGGAAACGCGCGACCTGGTTTACACGACCGAAGAAGATTGGTGGCAATTTCAATTTACGATGGGTTCGCGCGCCGCGCTCGAACGCATGGACGACGCGACGCGCGCGCGTTTTCGCGACGAGTATCTCGCCAAGTTGCGCCCATTGTTTCGTGACGATGGCTTGCACTTGCCCGCGCCTGTGATTTACGCGCGCGCGGAAAAATAAAGACCCTGCGGATTTTTGATTAAGGACACGCGTCCTGGATCACCGAAACCGTGCCTGCCGCGTTATTCGAAACGTAAACGCGATTGTTCAGCACCGCGATTCCGTCGCCGCCATCCGCGCCTTGCGCGCCGAGCGCGAGCGTTGCGCGGTCGCTCAACGTTGTGCCGTCGCGAATGTTGACCTGGTTTACATCCGCGAGAATAATATAGAGCCGATTCGAGTTTGGAGTGTACGCGAGCGCGTACGGCGTTTGCGCGAGGGTGACACTCGTGATCGTCGCGCCAGTGCTGGCGTTGAGCAAAACAAGTTTGTTCGTGTCGCGACTCGCGGCGTACACGCGATTCGCGCTCGCGTTGAACGCGACGCCAAACGCGCCGCCGTCGAACGGAAAATTGTTGAGCGATGCGCCGGTGTTGGCAATCGTCGCGATGCCACTGCCCATAAACGTTACGAACGCGTGCGCGCTCGCGGGCGCGACGAGCGCGGGATTCGCGCCAATCGGCGTTGTCGCGATCACCGTGTTCGTGATCGCATCGAATACCGAAACCGTGGACGACGCGAAATTCGCAACCCAGACGCGTGTGCTGTTCGCGCCAACGCCCCAGGGTTGCGATCCGACCGCGTGAGTCGCGATGAACGCGCCGTTGGTCGCGTCGAGAATCGCGACGCTCGATGTGTCGCGCATCGCGACAAAGAGCCGATTGTTCGCGAACGCGATGCCGTTGGAATGTCCCGCGTTGTTCGTTGACCAGGTCGCGGTGAGTTGATTCGTCGCGGCATCGAGCACCGCGACGCTCGAATCCGCGAACAAACTGACGAACGCGCGATTCGTCGCCGGGTCAACCGCGATGCCTTTCGGTTGCGCGCCGATGGCGATATGCGTAACGACGCTCATCGCCGTACAACTCGTCGGCGTCGTCACGTTGCGTTCGACGTACGGAATATAGTTGGTGCTGGGATTCGGCGTGGATGGCGTGATGGGTGGAGTTGGCGGCGGCGGGGAGGTGGGCAAATCGGGACGCGGCTCCATACACAGCGCGTCAATCCAAACCCGGTTTTCGCCGCCGTCGTTGACGCTTGCAATCGCGCGCAAAAAAATCGTCGCGCTCGTCGCGCGCGCGGTAAAGACGATTGTCATTTCAGGACGATTGACTGCGACGGTGCCATTCCACAAAATCGGTCCCCAAATAATTTGTGCCGAGTGCGGATCCGTTCCGCCGTACGGATTCACGCCGAACTGTCTACCAATCGTGTTGACGCGCTCATTGGGGCCGGTGTACGATTTCGCGGCGAGCGAATAACCCCAACGCATCCAATAATTCGTGCCAACCTGCAAATTGTTCACCGTTTGTTGAATCCCCGCGTCGAACGTGTTGACCTCGAAAATTTGTTGCGACGTTCCCGGATTTTCGTCAATCCCTTCATTATCAACCACGTTAAAATTGGGCGGATTGCCGGAAAAAATAAAGGGCATCCATCCTTCCGCCACTGTGCCATACGCACTGCCCATGCCTGGATAGCGCATCATGCCATTCATGAACAAATTATTGGAATCGTACGCGCACGGATCGGTGAGCGTTGCCGGGCGCGCGAACGCGGCGCGCGCGCGCGGCGAGAGCGGGTACGCGAGGAAAAGCGCGAGCAGGAAAACCAGGATCGAAACGTGAATGGATCGGAGCGTGCGTAAATTCATCGTGCGCCTTCTTTTTGATTTTGGATGCGAGTATTGTAGCACGCGCGCGTGCGCGCGGTCAATGGACGATCTATCCCAGGGTGTGCGTCGAAATTCTGGATCGGTAGGGGCGAAGCATTTTTCGACGGAACTACCGTCGAAAAATGCTTCGCCCCTACGCATCTTCCAAAAATCTGACGCACACCCTCTATCCCACTAAAAAACGTAGAGACGTTGCATCGCAACGTCTCTACGTTTTACAGTTCGATTTTCAATCCTTCGCGCGCCAGCACGGTTTTGGGGAAGACCGTTTTGACTTCTTGTTCGATCCGTTCGAGCGTCGCATCATCGTGTGTCGGTTCGTGATGAAACAGCGCGAGGTGTTCGACATTCGCCGCGCGCGCGACGGTAACTGCCATTTGCCAGGTGCTATGCCCCCAGCCCTGTTTCGGTAACGCCGCGCTCGCGTACTCGGTTTCGAGATATTGCGCGTCGTGAATCAACAACGTTGCAGCGCGCGCAAATTTGATCAAGCGTTGATCGCCGCCGGTATAGCCCTCGGTGTCGGTCGCGTACACGATAGATTTCCCGGCGTACTCGATGCGATACACAAACACGCCTTGCGGGTGCGCGTGCGAACGCAGAACGCGAATACAAACCTGATCCGGATTTTTTGGAAGCGCGTCGCGCCCGTTTTGTAAAATTTGCGGCGCGGGATCGGTTGCGTTCAAAATGATCGTTTCGCCTTCTTGCAAATTTCGCACAAAGCGCACGCACGGCAATTCTTCGAGCGTGATCGGAAAGACCGGCGGAAGCATCGCGCGTTCGAGCACCAAATGCAAATCGTCTTGCAATGTTTTAGGCCCGAACACATACAACGTCGTCGTCGGATGATAGGTCGGCGTGAAAAACGGAAAGCCCTGCGTGTGATCGTGATGCGTGTGCGAGATCAACAAGGTCGCGATCATCGGTTTATTGTTTTGCTGATATTGCGCGACCATCGAATTGCCGAGCGGAATGATCCCGGTGCCCGCGTCGAGAATGATCGTGTGCTTGCCGGTGCAAACTTCAATGCACGATGTATTGCCGCCGACGCGCGCGGTGTGCGGACCGGGCGCGGGATAACTGCCGCGCACGCCCCAGAATGTGATCGTAAATGGATTATCCATCGAAATTTTTCCTTACCCAAACAGTAGAGTCATATTGAACGAGGCGAAATACATTGCCGCAGATTACACAGATTGCACAGCTGAAAAACCGCGTAAACGCGCGACTCCATCCTTGCTATTCGTCCTCGATCAAAAATAATCTGTGCAATCTGTGAAATCAGTGGTTGGTTATTCACGCCTCGCCATCATCGGATGCGAGCGGCAAGGTGAACCGGAAAATACTGCCAGTCGGCGCGCCATTCTCCGCCCAAATTTTTCCGGCGTGCGCTTGGACAATCCCGCGCGAAATCGCCAGCCCCAAGCCACTGCCGCCGACGCGCCGCGTCGACGCGCCATCCACTTGAAAAAAACGCTCGAAAATTTTGTCGAGATATTTTTCGGGAATGCCTTGCCCCTGATCGGCGACGCTGATCAAAACCTGGTCGTGTTCCACTTCGGTCGTCACCGTGATTTGTCCGGCTTTGGTGTACTTGATCGCGTTTTCGAGCAGATTGCGAAGCACCTGGCGAATGCGGCGCGGGTCGGCGTGCACGCGCGGCAGTGCCGCCGGCAAATCGGTAACGAAATAATGCGCTTCGGTTCGCATTCGCATTTCGTCCACGATGTCGCGAATGAGCGTGCGTAATTGCATCGGCTCTTTTTCGATTCGCAACGCGCCCGCTTCGATCTGCGACATCTCCAACAAATTGTCAATGATCTCGGTGAGTCGGTCGCTTTCTTCTTCGATGATGCGGAGAAAATCGCGTTGCGTTGCGTCGTCCCATTTCACATCCTGGCGCAGTAACGTCGTCGCGAATCCTTTGATCGAGGCGAGCGGCGTGCGAAGTTCGTGCGACACGGTCGAGAGCAATTGCGATTTCATCGCATCCGCGTCGCGTTCGCGCGTGACATCGCGAATGAGCAAGCCCGCGCCTTGGCGCACCGCGAACCAACGCAACGCGAGAATCGCGTGCGGCGCGATTTCGAACTCGATGGGTTGATCCGCATCGCGCGCGGCGAACGCGTTCTGCAATTGCGCGCGGATCGTTTCGGGCGCGGTCGCGCGCGCGGCGACGCGTTCGATCAGTTCATCTACGCGGCGTCCCACCATTTCATCGGCAGACCAGCACAACAGTTCCGCCGCGCGCTGATTCCAAAACGCGACGTGCGCGCGCGCGGCGATCAGCGCGAGACCGTCCACCAAATCGCGCAGTGCGCTG
>JACRPR010000140.1:5094-43615 GCA_016223105.1 Chloroflexota bacterium
CGCCGTGTAATCCAGATTGGAACAAGCATCCTGAGCGGCATGGACCGAAGCGGAATGGAGTCGAAGAATGCGGCTCGCGCGATTCAGCGGCACTCCGCAAGCATGTTTCGACTACGCTACGCTCCGCAAGCATGTTTCGACTACGCTTCGCTCCGCTCAACATGCTTGCTCCGTTTTTTTGCCAGATCAAAATGGACTGTGCTAAAAAAAGAGACGACCGGCGAGGTCGTCTCTGCGAAGATTAGATAATCGAATCAGCATAACTGCGCGGCGGCATTTCGAGATAACCGACGAGTCGCACGGCGCGTGGTCGCGCGCGTAATTTTCGCAGGGCTTCTTTTTCGATTTGACGCACGCGCTCGCGGGTCAATCCAAATTTTTCGCCGACTTGTTCGAGCGTTTGCTCTTGCCCATCGCGCAAACCGAATCGCAACGTGAGCACGCGCGCCTCGCGCGGCGTGAGTGTTTCGAGCGCGTCTTGCACATCCGAGTTGAGCGCGTGATCGACTGCCGTCATCCAGGGCGTCGGCGTCAATTGGTCTTCGACAAAATCGGCGAGCGTGGATTCTTGCTCGCCGCCCATTTCCATATCGAACGAGAGCGTGCCGGCGGCGGCTTCTTTCAATCGCCGAACTTTGCGCGCCGATAATTCCATGCGGTCGGCGAGTTCGTCTTCGGTTGGCTCGCGTCCGAGTTCCTGGGTCAACGCGTGCGTCTCGCGATCCAAGCGGCGAAGCCATTGCCCGGTGTGCGCGGGCAAACGCGGCGAGTGCCCATAGTTGCCAATCGCGCGCGTGATCGCTTGGCGAATCCACCAGGTCGCGTGCGTCGAAAATTTATGCCCGCGCCGGTGATCGAATTTTTCGACCGCGCGGATCAAACCGAGGTTGCCTTCTTGAATGAGATCGAGGAGTGCGAGACCGTGTCCGAGGTAATGCTTGGCGAGGTTGACGACGAGCCGGAGATTCGATTGCACGAGCATGCGGCGCGCCTGCGCGCCATCGCGAATTTCTTCTTGCAGTCGCGCCTTGAGTGCGCCATCGTGCCCGTTATTGCTAAGCCGTTGTTCGGCGCGACGACCGCGCCACATCTCTTTGGTCAGTTCGATTTCCTGGCGATGATTGAGCAGTGGCGTGCGACTGATTTCGCGCAAATAGAGATAAACGAGATCGCTGACATTTGATTGGTCTTGCCGCGCGACGCGATGTGCGTGCGATGTGCCATTCCCGTTGCGCGGAATGGGCGTACGCGCATGTGCGTCATTGCCCATGCTGGTTTGTCTCATCCCAAATCCTCAACTTGTGCAATTTGACTACGCCGAATAGCGTACCGCTTGCAAGTACAGATACGGTCAAAATGATGTCGTGAACGCGTCCAAAACCGGCGGGGCGTAGCGCAAATTTGAAATTTGCGGAACGAAATGTCGCGCACGCGTCAAAAACCGGCGGGGAGATATTGGTGCGGACATTTGATCATCAACGTTGTCGCGGAAAATTCGCCGTCGCGCGCGCGCGCGCCTTCGACAATCGCGGTAACGCTGTCGCGGAACGCATCCGGCACGCGCCCGCGATACGCGATCGCGATCACCGCGTTTCCGCTTCCCGCGATTTGAAAGCGCATCGTTTGCGTCGCGTTATCCCACTTGATCGATCCCGGCACAATCGTGCCGCCGACGCGCGCGGGTGCGTTCGCCGAACGCGCGATAAATTCGTCTACCGTCAAATAGTAATTCATCGTCGGCGAGACGGCAATCGCGTAAATGATGTGCGCGATGATCGGAATCAAAATGATCGCGCCGATGATCCACAACTTTGTTTTCATTCTCACCTAATCAATCATTCCGAGCGGAGCGAAGCGCAGTCGAGGAATATCGTCTTCGACTCCGTTGCACTCCGCGCAGACTGCGGAAATAATCACTTGCCCCAGTTCGATGCGATGTACACGCGTTTCTCCGGTTGCGCGCGGTCGTTCGTTTTGATCGCGATTTCAAACAGATGCGCTCCGCCCATGCCTTCGTGCATCGTAAACTCGGTGATGAGCGTGGTGCTTTGCCCGGGTTGTAACGTCGTCTGACCGACGACGGCGACGGGCGGTCAACACCCTTCCAACAATTTGGTTTGGATTTGCCGATTCGCGATTTGCAGTGGTTGGTCGCCGGTATTTTTCAATGTGAACACCGCGCGCGCCGGTTGCTCGTACGCGAATGTGCCGAGATCGATTTTTTCCTGATCCACCGCGAGGCGCGCGCCCGTGCTGGAATTATCCGGCGCGCTCATTTGCATCACGAACACAATGACCAGCGCGATGAATCCGATTGCCGCGAGCGCGGTGATGATCGTCAACGCGTTGGATGATTTATTTTTGGTTGGAGCTCGTCTGCTCATTGCTTGATCTTTCTAGCGAATCAAAACGCGGCAGAACTGCCGCGTGATGGTTCGTGTGGAAATGACAACGAATTTGAATCGCGGATGTCATTTCGAATCGCGGATGTCATTTCGAGCGAAGCGAGAAATCTCTTTGCACGACGGAGATTTCTCGCTTTGCTCGAAATGACAGTGCATAAATTCGAAATGACAATGCATAAATTCGATGTCAGGGCAATCAACTCCGCGCGCCCATCGTGCGAATGTACTCGGCGTGCGGTGGAACGATGTCGAACGCTTCGGGCGGCAGAGTGCTAAACTTGCGCCAGCCCTCTGCGATGATCGCGTCGCGATTTTCTTTGGTGATTTTCAGCGTGCCGACGTACACGCCCGAATGAATCACGACGGTAAAATCCGGCAAGCCATCGTCCCACATTCCGGTAATGCACGGACGGTCGGGCGCGAAATCGTGCCGCGCGAATGTCGCGAAACATTCTTCGCACGCCGGTCCCCACGCGCCGCACAAGTTGCGATCAATTGTTACGCGCATCTTCCCTCCTGTTGGGCAAATCGAAAATTTGCCGTACGCGCAGATTAAATTTTGCCGGTCAAATCGGCGTAACGCGCGGGTCAGAATCGCGTCAAAATGATTTGACAATCGCGCAAGCGCGTGATAGATTGCGCGCGATTTGATTCGGGTGTAGTAGGGGCGAAGCATTTTTCGTCCCGCGCGCGGGACGAAAAATGCTTCGCCCCTACAAGCCAATTTTTCAGGGAGATTTCAATGACGGACTATCCTGATTACGTTCGGCAAATGCTACTGCAAGCGCGCGATGTTGGGCAGTGGTATTGCGGTCAGCCGGATGGCGCGGCGCTGTGTTACGATGTGCTCGCGCTCTTTCCCGATTGCCGCGAAGCGAGCGACCTCGTCTACGAATTATTTTGCGACGAGTGGTGCATTTACGATAATCGCGTCGCGGTGCAACGCAACATTGACGAGTGGGATGATCGCCCGCATCAACAACGCCGCCGGCGCGCGCTTTCGTTTTGCTTTATGAGCCGCTGGGAGGGCTGGGATCGCGAGTACGCGCGCGGACGCAAAGCCGAACGCGAGGGACCGCCGGATGTTCGCAAGTTGTTGATGCTGGGCAAAATGCAATTGCTCGAAGCGTACTGTCTCGGCGATGAAGAGGCGAGCGATTACGCGTGGGTGCCGTTCACGCGCGCGATTGAAAAATCGCGCGATTCGGAAATGACGCTGTTGTGGATCGCGAAAGAGTACGCCGATCTCGGATTCTTTGCCGATTCGGTCGAAGTGTTGATGCAGTTGTGTTCGCAGTATAAAAACCAGGACGCGCGGCGCTTGCTCGCCGAAGTGCGCTGGTGGCGCGATCACGCGCATCGCATTCCCTGGATTCCGCCGGCGGGCGATGGCGCGCGCTACAAGCGAATGATGCAGAACATTGATCCGACCGCGCCGACACACGAAGAAATCGTGGAACAGATGCGCGCGCAGATCAAAAAAGTCGGCAACGCGCCAACGTGGAAGCCGGTGATTGATCGCGAAATCGCCGCGCTCTTCGCCGAAGCGATGCCGGATCAAAATGACGCGCCGCCCGCGTCGGTTGTGGATTGGAGTTTTCTCGACGCGGATGATGGACAGCCGCGTGAACCGGCGGACTGGGTGAAAAAATCCGCCAAAATGTTTCCGCGTCAAGCGCTGGAAATTTTGGCGATGCACCGGTGGACGCGCCAGATCAAACCACCCAGCACTCCACCGCGCCGCGATCCGAATGACGCGCCGTTCGATCCAAGCGAGATGCTCAACGGCATAGACGCGGAACCGTTTGAGGATGAAGACGACGACTTGCCGGACGATGAGCAATTCGATCTCGACGCGGAAGATTTCGCGGAGGACGATGAAGCCGAAAAACCAGGACGAAAATAACTCGTCCTGGTTTTTTATGAATGGACGCGATCTGCCGGTCTTCGGCTAGCGCCGCACGCGCACCATCACGACGCATGATGCCAATGCCGTCCCGTCTTTGCGAATGACGATCAACGCGACCGGATAATCGCCGTTCTCGACGGTGTACGTATTCCACACAAAAATCACGCCATGCACCACCGGCGTCGTGGAACGATGCAACACATTGCCGGGGCGTAACCACTCGACGCGGTACTCGGCAAAATTTTCCACCGTCGCCGTGCCGACGAATGCCATATACGGATCAATCGTTTGACCGTCCGTAACATTTTCCCAGCGCGCGTTCGGATCGGCGCAATTGCCTTGCGGTTGCGGCGTGAGTGTTGGTGTGAGCGTGGGGGTCGGTGTGAGCGCAAGTGTTGGCGTGAGCGTCGGCGTGAGCGTGGCAGTGAGTGTTGGCGTGAACGTGGCAGTGAGTGGCAGTGGGTTAGTTGGCACGGGCAACGCGGTGGGCAATGGCAGTGCGATCGGCGGCGCGAAGGTTGGGATGGGGAGCGGCGTTGGAAAGATGATCGGTGTGGGTAGCACAAGCGGCGCATTGCGCGATTGGGGACCGATGCGGATGATTCCCAGGTTTACCAGCACAAAAATTCCAATACTGGTAAGCACGCATAGCAGAACGATTCCACCGATGCCGAGCGCGATCATTCCACCGCGATTTGTGCGCGGCGGTGGCGGCGGCGGAACGTGCGCGGCGACCGCGCGCTCTGGCGCCGCGATTGTGTACGGATTTGCCGCGACCCAGGTTTTGCCGTCGTGGACGTACCACTGGCTATCCTCCACGCCCAGCATCCAGTAGCGCCCTTGCGCGTCTTGGACGGGCAATTGTTTCAGCGCGGCATCGTACTGTTCCTGGGTCAGGCGTCCGGCGACGCGCATTCCCTTGAGGCGAAAGTACTCGTTCTCGACGGCTTGAAAACGATCTTGGCTCATTCTTCGCCCTCCCGCGAAATTAGATTTTTTTCCAGCCGAATTTTTCTAAATCAATTTTTCCAGCGCGATTAAAGCGGATGCCTTCGGCGTTCAAGCGCGCGCGTTGTTCGTGAAAGCCGGTCGTGGGGCGCAAACTGATTTCGCCGCGCGCGTTGACGACGCGATGCCAGGGCACATTTGCCGGGCACGCGCGCAGTGCCCAGCCAACGGTGCGCGCCGCGCCCGGCGCGCCGAGCGCGCGCGCGATTTGCCCGTACGTCGCGACCTTGCCGCGCGGGATGCGGCGGACGAGGGTGTAGACGCGGGAGAAAAAGTTGGCTTTGACGTGCCGCTCCGCAAAGGATCGTTTACGCACATCCTTCACAACCGCAGCAAGATTTTCTTCGCGATGAATGTTCCGTTTCTCGACACATTGACCAATGCCAACGACGAGATGTGTAAGTACCTTTTCGGCAGATTTTACGCGGCGTGGAGTGATGGATGATTTGCTCATTTTCCCGGATTCTTGCATTATGCGAAACTCGCGAACCCGGTCGAGTAAAGCGTGTGTAACATTCGCAATACTTTTTTCGCCGTCGCGGGATAAAGGAATTTATCAGCAAGCGTGTCCCAGCGTCCGAGCAATGCTGGGATTTCACTTTTTTGTGTACTCTCACCGCCAATGAGTTTGAGTACATCATCACCATTTTTCTTTTCGAGCGTCCAACGCAAAATACGCGTGAGCGGCTCTTCCAATTTCTGCCGTGAGCCGTGAATTTTCGGCAAAACTTTCATCAATACCGCCGCGTCAAGAATCTCGTTGTCCGAATCAAACAGCACGATGCCGGATGCTTGCGCCAAGTGCGCGTTCACAAAGAACAGCGCGATCTCATCAAGTACGCGATAGCCAAAATGTAAATCAAATGGCTCAAGCGATTTGTTCAGCGCGATCAACGCGTCTCGGTGTTCACCCAATTCGTCGAGCGCAAGCGCAACATCTTCTTTGTCGCTCGCGATGAATCTACCGGCGCGCGTGAAATCGGCAAAGACATTCGCGCGAATCTGTTCCGCAATTTGATTCGCTTCTGATTCGTCCACTTCAATCGGGTCGTATCCATCCAAATCAACATCGCGAAATTCTATCGTGAACGCACGATCCAAAACTTTTGGACTGAAAGCGAACGTGGTTTCGTCCACGTTGACCGTGCCGATAATGTACAGATTCGGTGGCAAACGAAGCGTATTTGGAATTGACCGTGCGTTGTCATCATCTTGATCGGCATTAGCATCTTCCAAGTCACTTTCGTTGGAATGGAGGTGGATTGATTCGCGTGTAAATCCGACCCGATAATCCGGTTTCAATTCACCCGAATCGCGCTGTGATGCGACATCTGCAAGGTTGAGTCGTCCACTTTCCAACACACTGAGGAACTCGGCAAAGTAGTACTCGACATGCGCGAGATTCATTTCATCGAGAATCAGGAAATGCGGTAAAGGTTGTGCCTCTGATTCTAACGGAATCTCACTTTCATAGAATTCCCAAACGAGCCACGGTACAACCGCACGGAGGATAGGGTCTGTAGAAGACACAAGGGCGTCTGTTCTGTCGCGCATAAATTGGAAACTGTGATCAATTCCCTCGGCGTTTTTTGCTTCGACCAATTTTCTGATGCGGAATGTTTGGTCATATCCAAGTCGCTCAGCCAAACGGCGAAGCACGTCGCGATTGGCAATCGTTGTGACATGTTCGGGATCAAAAACCGCCAAAGCACGTAGAACACGCGCCCAATGATTACCGCCGGCCGACAATTGGCGAAGATAGTCCATCGCCTCAATCAATCTTTGACCAGGACTTTTCGCTAAATCTTGGACAATCGCAGTCACTTTACGCAATTCATCTATGCTTGGATGAAATGGCATGCCGGCGGCTTGACCGATACTTGTAACTCCATTCCTCTTCTCATTCCAAACCAACGCCAAATCTTCCTCCGTCATTTGGTCGGTTTGTTTGGATATAAAACGTTGCCACATCTCTCGATATCGTGCCATCCATTCCCGAGTCTCATCTGTTTCAAGTTTGGATGCGAGCCACGCTTTTAAACTTCGCGGCGACGAATCTGCCGGGCGTGCGCCACTACGCGCGCGCAAAATAAACCGCAACAACTCCGTAGATTGATACTTGCGATCCCAAAGTGGGTTGACGAAACCGAGCAGATTTTTGCTGTCGCGCCAATCGGGACGCACAGATTCAAACCAGACACAATTATCGCCAAACAATTCGGCAAAGTGTTGCGCGAGTTTGGTTTTGCCGGTGCCAGACAATCCCGACAAAATCACAAACCCTTTGGTCTTGAGCGCGGCGTAAAATGCGGCGATTTGAAATTGCGAAAATTGGTAGCCCTTCTTTTCAAAGTACGGAAGCAAGAGATTGCTTGCAGGTGAGTTAGCGATTTCAGACTCGGGTACGGGTCGCGCGACAACAGGTGTTGGTTGTGGCTGTGATTCTGGAACAGTTGGCTGGGTTGGCGGTGTTGGGACATTGCCATCATCATCTGGAAAATTCAAACTCTCTCTCAGATCAGCCAATGTGATTTTTGAAACTCCATCTTGATGACTCGCTTTCAAAAATTCGATTCGTTGCCGTCCTTTGTCGGTAATTACCCAGGTACCCAGACCGTACGTCTCCTTTGGTTCAAGGTACCCATTTTTACGGAGAAGATAGATCTGATGTTCAGCTGAATGCATCCACTTGTGTTTGGCACGGAGCGTCCCACTGCCGGTACGTGCCGGTTTGAGATCTCTGGGTTCTAATACATTAGTCAGAATTTTTTCCACTTCGTCCAGAACAACATCTCTGGCAGCCGTGCCACCCTTTTGATAAACAACCCACAATACCGATAGACCAACTACCTCTAGTTGTTTCCTTGCAAGGCTTCCAGTGAATTTCATCATCCGCTCCTTTGCGTCGGCATCATTCCAATCGCGCCCACACCACGCCAATTACCTTTCACCAACTCGGCGAATGGAATGCGCTTGGAAGCACCTGTTTCCGAGTAATATTCGTCATCGTTTGGATTGTCATTTGGAAAAATAATGAATGACGCCCTTCCTTGCGATTCATCTTTGTACCTGTGGGCAACAGAGATATCTTCTTCTTTGGCAGTCCGTACGATCGCATCTGATTCCACGCATCCGTCTTCCTGGTTAAATCGAAACTTGGCGTCAAAAATGATCTTCCTCTGGCAATTATCTTCAAAGACAAAATCAGGGCGCGGTTTTGTGCTGGAATAACTCGCCATTTGCTGATTGTAAGCCAGTTTACTTCCATCGGCAAATTCTGCAACAATTTTTCCTTCGTTCAACGTGCCTTCTACGGTAAAGTTGAATTTGAAAACTGCTTTGCCGCAAACGCTTTCCAATTCTTGCGCGAGTTTGAAGAGACACCAGTATTCGTACAACTTGGCAATGTCGCGCGCGTCAATCGCATCTTGCACCGCGCGCCAAATCGGCATTCGCGACAAGTTAAATTCGCGATATAGTTGTAGGAGTTCGCGATAGCCATCGCGTTTAAGCAACACGGTGGACGTGGTAGGAAACATTGTCATTTCGCCCACGTCGTCAAACATCGGGTTCTGCTTCGCCATTTCCAACAAACCGCGAACTTGTTTCAATGATTCGCGTTCGCGAAATAAAGGATGGTCAATCAATCGTTCAGACCAGGCAAAAAGAATTTCGAGAAAATGTTTGACGAACCGATTTTCGGGCGTATCGAGCGTTTCGGTCGGCGTATCTTGAAAAATGTGGAACGGCGCGTGCCCCTTGAATTTTTTTGCGATTGCCAAATTCGCATTCGTCGGTTGCAGTTGTTCGGGATGCGTCACCATCGCGTAAATCGAATCAACATCAACTCGATTCGCGCGATAAATCGGGATGCGCTCGCGCTCAACCGTTAAAAGGCGATGCGGACTCGACAGAATAATTTGAATCGCTTGCTCAATTGCTCGCGCGCGGCTGGAGAGAAAATGATAGACGAATAGCAAGGTCGGCGGTTCAAGCGATTCGTCAACGCCAAAATACGTGGGGGATTCGATCTCGAACGGAAGCGCGAGGTGTTGGGAAAAGAGGTCGTCAATGAGCGCAATAAAAAATTGGAGATGGCTTTCGATGCTTGGAAACTTGCGCGACAAAACTTCGATGTCAGTCGTTACAATTCGCCCGTCGTTAAACTCGGCGCGAATGTGGCTATGACCGATTTGGTTTTTGAATGTGTAACGAAAAAGATTGTTGGTAATCTTTTCGGCTAACTCATTGCCACAAAAAAGTTGAGCGACGTTAGTGGCATCAAAAAAACACTCTGTCCATTCAAAGCAAACAAAACGCGGAATACCCAACTCGCGCCATTGAGCATATTCTTCAATGCTCAATGCGTGTGGTTGATATTCCGCGATAGAATCTCGAACGCGAACCTGAACGCCTTCGTGCAGTTTCGTTGTGGGCATTATAATTTACCAATCCAATCCCAATTTCGCGCGCACAAACTCGCGCACACGTTTGACTGTCTTTCGGCGACCGTGCCGATGCTCATATAAAATTCTCCCTTGCGCGAGAATATCGCTGATGAAATCATCCCCGATTGCCGAACGCGCTTTCACTTCTTGCGGCGTTCGCACCAAAATATCCATCCCGAATTTGCGATCAGGAAACAACGGTGAGACCGCGCGCGCACGCGCGAACACACTTTGCTCTGCCAATTTTTTCGTGATGATGAGCAAATCAATGTCGCTGTGAATTGTTGGATCGCCATACGCGTACGAACCAAAAAGAATCACGCGCTCTGGCGCGAACTCTTTCACGATGCGCCGCGTGATTTCGCGCAACAACTCTTTCGTCACCGGCGTGTACCATTCCGGCGTTTGTTCAGTTGGAGAAATCGAAACCGATTTGATGTTCATTGTTCACCCGGGCGGAATTCAGTAGCCAGAATCCAGAATCCAGAATTTGAAATCCACACTTCTGACTACTGAATTCTGGATTCTGAATTCTGCAGTTTCAACGCCGGCACCACATCCAAATCCCACCCGCTCCGCTCGCCGCGCGCAAAACGCCGCGCCGCCGCCGCCGCGATCATCGCGCCATTGTCCATACACAACTTGATCGGCGGGATGATCACCGGAATTTCCGCGCGTTCCAACATCGTTTTGCGTAACACCGCGTTCGCGGAAACGCCGCCCGCGAGAATGATTTGCTTCGCGCCATATTCATCTGCCGCGCGCACTGTTTTTTCGACCAGCACATCCGCGACCGCGACCTGAAAACTCGCGGCAATGTCCGCGACGGGGAGTGGCGCGTCTTTGAAACTCTGAACCAGGTGAAGCACCGCGGTTTTCAATCCGCTGAACGAAAAATCGTACGTGCCTTTGAGCCACGCGCGCGGGAGTTTGAACGCGTCGGAATTTCCGGCATCGGCGGCTTTTTGAATTGCGGGACCGCCGGGATATGTCAAACCCAACAAGCGCGCGGCTTTGTCGAACGCTTCGCCCGCGGCGTCGTGGAGCGTGCATCCGAGTTGTTGATACGCGCCGTGATCGCGCATCAACACCAATTCGCTGTGTCCGCCGGAAACCAGGAGCGCGATGAGGGGAAACGGATTTTCGAAAACCAGGTTTCTATCGTCGAGCCAACTCGCGTAAATGTGTCCTTCGAGATGATTGATCCCGATGAGCGGCAGATCGTTCGCGAACGCGAGCGCCTTCGCCGCGTTCACACCGACGAGCAACGAGCCCGCAAGTCCGGGTCCGTGCGTTACCGCGATTGCCGCGAGATCGCGAAACGCGACGCCCGCGCTCTGCAGCGCTTCTTCGATGACCGGAATGATTTTGATGACGTGTTCGCGCGACGCGAGTTCGGGATACACGCCGCCGTACTGCGCGTGCAAATCAATCTGCGTCGCGACGACGTTAGATAAAATGACGCGCCCGTCTTGCACAACGGACGCGGCGGTTTCATCGCAGGAAGTTTCGATACCCAGGATCAAATTCATTTTCGATTTCTGATTTTTGATTTATGATTTACAGTTGGAGTGTTCGGAAAATCTTGAATCTTAAATCATAAATTCATTGTGGGATGGTGGCAGTGTAAAGTTGATTCTCGCTGACCCAATAGAATTTCCGGTTCGCTTCATCCACCGCGAGCGTCTTGACCGCTTTGAATGTGTCGCGCAGTTGGCTCGTCGGTTTGTATTGACGCGTAAACTTGCCGCTCACCTTGTCAATGTACACGATGCGTTGATTCCCCGCGTCCGCGATGTACAACCCGGACATTGAGGGCGCGGTGATCAGCGCGACCGGTTTGTTGAGCGGTGTTTCGAGATCGCGCACGCGCAAATCGTTCGGCTTGCCGGCAGTGTACCGGAAAATCGAACCATCGCCGCGCAGTAAATACACATCGCTATCAATCGCGAAATCCACCACGTTCGATAAATCCGCGCTGACGCCGGGTTGAAAATAGGTTGTCGCCGCCGACCACACGCCTTCCGCCGCGGGCGCGTATTTTAGAATTTGATTGCGCGATGGATCGGTGAGATACAAATTGCCGGTGTAATTCGCGAGCAACGTCACATTGCGCCATCCCGAACCATCACTCGCCGCGCGTCCGCTCCACGTCGCGCGCGTCGTATCGTATTGCAAAAACGAACCGCCGCGATCGATCACGACGATGCGCCCGGCATCGGTCAAGGTCAGATCGATCAACTCGCCGACGACGCGGTCGCTCACGCGGTCGCCCATTTTCAAAATCACCGGATCGCCCGGCGTCGGCGTTGCATTCGCGTCGCCGCTCACAAAACGATAAACGCGATGCGCGCCGCGATCCAACACGAACACATCCGGCGCGCGCACAATGACGCGCGTCGGGTTCGCGTTCGCTTCGGAAAATGTCGCGAGCGCGGTCGGAAACAAAACCAGGACGCCGTTCAATTTATCGAGTTCGTCTTGCGCGTTGTAAAACGCAGTGCGCGCTGGCGCGTAACTCGGATTGAGCGTTTTCGTTTGCTCGGTCAGCGTGATCGCGCGTTGGAATAATTCGCGCGCGGCATTGCGATCGGTGCGCGCGAGAGTTTTGCCGTCCTCAATCGCCTTGTTCGCCTGCGCGACGAGTTGCGTAAGTTGATCGGCTTTGATGCGTTGTTGATCCGCGCGATAGCCGACCCACATCGCACTGCCCGCGCCGATCAATAAAATTGGAAACACGAGCGCGGCGAGTTGCCACGCGGTTTGCACGCGCGGCGAGGTCGGCGCGCGTTGTCCGCGCGCGCGTGGTTCGCCCGGCATCAGCGCGTCGAGCAGAAACACAATTGCGCGCGTAATGCCGTGCAACAGCGCGCTGATGCCGCGATCGATCGCCTTGCCAAAATCCGACCAATTCACGCGCGCAAAAATTCCGGCGAGCAATCCCATCGCGCCCGCGATGCCCTTGAACATCGCCGAACGCGCCGGCGCGAGGTCGATTTTCACGCGCGGTTTTTCCGGTTGCGACGTGATCGGTTCTTCGATTTCCGTCGGTGCGGACTCGACCATCGGCGAAATCGTTTCGGCGCTGATTTCGTCCGGGAGTTCAGCCGGTGGTGGCAGGAAACCTGGGATCGCGAGTTCGTCTTCGAGCGGTTCCGGTTCGACGACCTGGATTTTTTCCGGGAAGAGTGAAATCGAATCCGCGCCGCGCGGCTCGCCCGCGAGTCGAAAAACGATCACCGCCAAATCCGCCGCGCCCGCGAGGTCTTCCAAACTCGAAATGATTTCGTCGGGATGCCGGTTCGCGAGCGTGTCGAACAATTCCTTGTTCGAAAGCAAATGCGCGAGTGTCCGCGTCGAAAGAATGATCGCGTCGCCGGGTTCGAGCGCGACGCGAAACACATCGGGCGCGTACTCGCGGCGCATGCCCATCGGCACCGCGCCGGGCGACGCGAAATCGCGCGCGGCGAGCCAGTTCGCGAGCGCGTTCTCATCGGAGTTGAACCAGGGCGACACATCGGGGTAACGCCGCAGTTCCGCGCCGCGTTGCACGCACGCCATACTCGGACCCGCGAGCGCGATGAACAATTCGTCTTCGCGCAACACCGCGACGGTCATGCCGGCAATGCGGCGCGCTTCGGGTGGTTGCGCGGCGTTCGCGTTAAAAAAAACATTGTTCGCGCCGTACACCGCTTGCGTGAGCGCGAGCGTGATACTGCCACGACTCGCGGCGTACTCGCGGCGCACGGTTTCGATCAGTTCGCGCGCGAGTTCGTCGCGGCCTTCCGGCTCGCCCGCGACTTCGACGACGATGTACAAACTGCCGCGCCCGGGTGCGCCTTCAAAGAGCGCACTCTCTTCAAACTGCGCGACCGTGTCCGGCGATTCTTGCCAGCCGCCGTCGGCGATCACGAGTTGCGCGAATGTGGTTTCAGGTTTCACGGTTGCAATTATACACTGTGCCGGTGAGAATGTAAAACTCAAACGTGGCGCGAACTTTTAGTTCGCAATCTGCGGGCTACGCTTTGCGAGCCCGCGCCACAATTATTTGCGGCGGCGCGATTTTTTTGCGCGTGCGGCTTTGCCGTGCACCCAATGCGGATCGTGTTTGTCGGAAAACCACCACGCGTCCCAGCGCGTCGTTAGAATTTCTTGCGCGAGTTGTTTGCCCGCGTCCGTTTTCAAGCGCGCGAGCAGAGGCGCGATCCAATCGGCGGCGTGCGGATTGCCAATGTCGCTGTGCTGTTTGAGGACGAGCAAAAGTTCGAGTTGGTCCGCGTCTTTGGCGAGGCGTGCTTCGAGCGTTTGCGCGGCTTCAAATTCGCGAATGTGCGCGACGATCTCCGCGCCGTGCGCCCATTCGCGCGCGCCATCGTCCATCAATTTTTCCATCTCTTCGTGCACGTATTTGCGATTCACGTAATTGTGATCGCCGGTGCGCGCTTCGGGCAAATCGTGAAACATTACGAGATGCAACAAGCGTAACTCGTTCACCGGTTCATCGCTCATCCGCGCGAGGACGAACGCGACGTGGATCATTCGAAAAATGTGTTCGGACACGGATTGCGCGCCGGTGCCTAAAAACGCAAATCCCGAACGCGGCGTCGCGTTCAACATTCCGACTTCTTGCAAATACTTGGCGCGTTGGCTCATCGTTACCTCGTTGATTGTAACCACAGATTTCAGTAGCCGGTGTCATTCCGAACAAAGTGAGGAATCTCCACTTTCGCGGCGAGATTCCTCACTTGGTTCGCGCGGAGCGTGACCAACCCTACTAGTCTGCCACAGAAGTTTTGAGGGGTCGTAGCATAGCGCCTTGTGCGCGTTCGACGCCCACGAGGGGCTATGCTACCCCGCATAACTTTTGTGGTGAACTACTACTGTGCAATCGGTGTTTGCTGTTTTCGGTTTGCGTTGCATTGTAATCTGATTGCCGCGCGTGTCAACGCCGCTTTTCACCTTTCGCGCTTTTGTGGTAAAATGCGCGCGGCTAGATAAGGAGATTTGGAAATGGGGCACACACTTACGATTCAAGTGGCGGAAGATTTGTACGCACCACTCGAAAAACAAGCGCGCCAAAATGGTCAGACTCCCGAAGAGCTTGTTGTCCAATGGTTGACCGATGTGATGCGCGAACAAACGCGGCGTGTCAGCGCGCAGAATAATCAAGACCCTTTGGAAAAGTTCATTGGCGCATTTCACAGTAACATTCCTAATTGGGCTGAAGATCACGACCACCATATCGCGCATAACATAATGAATCAGATTCGCGGCAAAGACAACGCGGAAAAATAAAATGCCCAATCTCTTTGTAGACACAGCGGGGTGGGGCAATTTGATTGACGCAACCCAGCCGTATCATTCACTTGCGGCGATTCATTATCGTTCCGCGCGTCAACAGCAACGCAAACTCATCACGACTAATTATGTTATCGCAGAACTGATCACATTATTGATCAGCCCGTTGCGGATGCCACGCTCAATCGCGATTGAGTTTATCGAAGAATTGAAATCGGCGACGCACATCCAAATCGTGCATATCAATGCAGGATTGGATCGCCAAGCGTGGGAAATGTTCAAACGCCATCAAGACAAAGAATGGAGTTTGACGGATTGTGTTAGTTTTGTTTTGATGAAAGAGCAGAACATTGTTGAAGCATTGACCTCTGATCATCATTTTGAACAAGCCGGTTTTGTTCGTCTGTTGAAATAAGCGCGTATGCGTTCAGCAAAATCCAGGTGCCGATCTACAAATCAACCGTAACGCTTTCTGCCGAGCCGTCGCGCCCCGCCGATTGGGGACAAAGCCAGGCGATCAAAAATCTACTGCGCTTGTACGTCGAGCAAATGCAATCGCCGATGTTGACGCAACCGGTGATTGACAAACTGCAACTCGATGTCTCGTCCGATAAATTCAACAGCCAGGTCAATTTTAGCGCGGACGAATCCACGCTAAAAATTTCTATCGAAGCGCGGCACGCGCGACCTGAAGTCGCGGCAAAGACGGCGCAAACGCTCGCGGAAACTTTTGTCTCGTTCCGCAATCAAGCGAATTTGCAAATTGATCAGCGCGACCGGATTCTGGTCAGCATATTGCGGAACGCGACCTCGCCGGAAATTTTCTCGCCCAAAACTTCGATCAACGTCGCGGCAGGTGCGATTCTCGGCGCGCTGATCGGCATCCTGATCGTGCTCGCGCTCGAATGGCTCGACTCGGATATTCTGCGTACGAGCGATGATGTCGAGCGCGTGATCGGCGTTACCGTGCTCGGCGCGATTCCGACCCTCGGCGAAAAAACATCTGAAAATAAATCACCGCGACGTGGCGCGCGAAATCAAACGCGCGCGCAACAAGGCGCCTGCCCGCATTGCGGCAATCCTATTTCTATTTGAGTAGAGAGTTTTCAATGACTGACACCCTGATTACCCTTTCAAATCCCCGCTCGCCGATCAGCGAAGCGTTTCGCACGTTACGCACGAATCTCGAATTTACATCGCTCGACAAACCGATTGGCTCGATGGTGATCACATCCGCCGCGCCCGAAGAAGGCAAGTCCACGACGCTCGCGAATCTCGCGGTAACGATCGCGCAAGCCGGCAAACGCGTGATTGTGGTGGATTGCGATTTGCGCCGACCGTCTCTGCATCACATTTTCAACGCGAAGAACGCGCCCGGCTTTACCGATATGATGCGCGACGATGCGCTGATGAAAAACCCGCCTTTGCAAGAAACGAGCGTGCCCGCGTTGCGTTTGCTCGCGAGCGGCACGCTTCCGCCGAATCCATCCGAACTGCTTGCGTCGCGGCGAATGAGTGATGTGATCGCGTCTTTGCAACAACACGCCGATATGATTTTGTTCGACGCGCCGCCGGTGATCGCGGTAACGGACGCGGCGGTGCTCGCGTCCAAAGTGGACGCGGTTTTGCTCGTCGTCAGCGCGGGCAAGACGAAACGCGAGCACGCGAAAAAAGCGAAAGCGTTGATCGAAAAAGTGAACGCGCATCTCATCGGCATCGTGTTGAACAACGTCAAAGGCGAGTCGAGTATGTATCAGTACTATGCGAGTGAGGACAAGAACGCGTAAGGAGGAACGATGGATTCCGAAATTCGTGACCTGGCATCGTTGAAAATACAATACCCAGACGAATGGCTTGCCGTGAGTATGCCGGAAGGTGAAGATCAGTATGCGCCACAACGCGGACGCTTGATTACACATAACCGGGAACGCGCGGCGACCTGGGATCGAGTGGCGCGACTTGCGGCGAATCAAGCCGTGTACGTTTTCTTCACCGGGTCAATCACCGCGAAAGGTTTTGGGATTTCTTTTAATGACACAGCAGATACGCCTGACGTTGCCACAGTGGGCGACTGATAACGTTGTTCTCGTCAATGTGCGTCTGAATGAGCACACAACCATTCGGATGCTCTTGGACACCGGCGCGAAATATACGATCATTACACCGGCGGTAGCAACACGCTTGGGTGCGGTGATGGAATCCGCGCCGCGCGTGTCGGTGACGACGGCGACGCAACGCGAAGTTGTGTCGCTGATCAACGTGGATCAAGTTGATCTGCACGGATTACTTTTACGCGATGTCGAATGTGCCGTGTTAAATTTGCCGGACGTGCTGGGCGTAGATGGATTGTTGGGAATGTCTTTTCTCAAGCGATGTCGGTTGGTCTTGGACATTCCGAACCGACGCTTGGAATTAGAAACGGATTGACGCAAGAGGAGCAGAAACTTTGAAAGGTCTCATTCTCTCCGGTGGCAAAGGCACGCGCTTGCGCCCGTTCACGTACACCGGCGCGAAACAACTCGTGCCGGTCGCAAACAAACCGGTTTTGTTTTACGCGATTGAAGATTTGGTTCAAGCCGGGATCACCGAAATCGGCATTGTGATCGGTCCGGAAACCGGCGACCAGGTCAAACAAGCGGTCGGCGATGGCGCGCGGTTCGGCGCGCGTATCGAATACATTTTACAAGACGCGCCGCGCGGCATCGCGCACGGGATCAAGATTGCTCGCGAGTTTGTCGGCGATGAAGCATTCGTGTTGTTTCTCGGCGATAATTTCATTCGCGATGGCATCGCCGCGCAGGTGCGCGCGTTCCGCGACAATGCGATGAACGCGCAAATCATTTTGTATCGGCTCGACGATCCGAGCGCGATGGGCGTCGCGATTCTCGACAGCACCGGGCGCGTCACGCGCCTTGTCGAAAAACCCAAGCAATTCGTTTCGCCGTACGCGGTGATCGGAATTTATATGTTTGATCGCAATGTGTTCGACGCGGTCAACGCGATCAAACCTTCCGCGCGCGGCGAACTCGAAATTACCGATACGATTCAATGGCTGATTGATCGCGGCTTGAATGTGCGCGCACATTTGCTCGAGGGCTGGTGGATTGACACCGGCAAAATGGCGGACATTCTCGAAGCGAATCGTTTGATTTTGGATATTCTCGAATCGCGCAACGCTGGTCAAGTGGATAGCGCGTCGCGGATCGAAGGGCGCGTTGTGCTGGAGCCGGGCGCGGTGATCGTCAATAGTTTGATTCGCGGTCCCGCGATCATCGGCGAGCGGACGCGCGTCGAGAACGCGTTCGTCGGACCGTACACGTCGATCTATCACGACTGCGTGATCCAGAATTGCGAAATCGAACACAGCGTCGTTTTGGAACACAGCAAAATTTTTCACGCGCCCGCGCGTATCGCGGATAGTTTGATCGGACGGCACGCGGAGGTCGCGCGCGCGGACGGTCATGCCAAGACGCTCAAAATCATGATCGGCGATTACAGCAAAGTGGGAATTTTGTAGCCCAGAAGGAGGTTTGCTATGGGCAACTTGCCAGTGAAATACCCGGAACTCTTTGCCGCGCTCGGACGCTACATCGCGAAACAAGGACTTGCCAGCGTCTGCGTGATGGAGTTTGAAAACGGAGTGATTGTGACCGGCTCGATTCTGTACGAGACCGGCGAATCCATGAACCGCCGCATCGAGACCAAAATTTTATCGCACGATGATCTCAAGCGGCTGGTCAAGGAGCGTTAAGATGCAACGGATAATGCGCGGCGAAGTCGAAATGCCCTTTGCCGAAATCTTGCGCGTGATTGGACAATTCATTGATCGAACCAATCTCTCCGAAGTGCGAATATTGGAAACGGACGAGGGGTTGATCTTGCAAGGATTGGTCATGACCGGCGAACGCGCCGGTGAACGCGACACGTACCAATTGACCACCGATGAAATCTGGGAATTACTACGCGACGCGCGCACGAAACGCGGCAAACGAATCTAGTAGAGCAAATTTCCAATTTGCTCACAGGGAGATGAATGAAGAATCTTTTGGTGACCGGCGGCGCGGGGTTTATCGGTTCGAACTTTGCGCGCTATATGCTGGGCAAATATCCCGCGTATTGCCTTGTCGTGTACGACAAATTGACGTACGCCGGTAATCTCGAAAATTTGCGCGATGTGGAAACGAATTCGCGTTACGCGTTTGTGCGCGGCGATATTTGCGATGCCAGCGGGGTCGAACGCGCGGTGCGCGAGCACGCGATTGATACGATCGTAAATTTCGCGGCGGAGACGCACGTTGACCGATCGATTATGGACGCGGACGCGTTCATCCAGACCGATGTGTACGGCACGTACGTTTTACTCGAAGCCGCGAAAAAATTTGGCTTGCGCTATCACCAGGTTGGCACCGATGAAGTGTACGGTTGGGTCGAGCAAGGATCATCGCGCGAAGGCGATCCGCTCGAACCGCGTTCGCCGTATGCCGCGTCCAAAGCCGGCGGCGATCTGTTGATCCACGCGTACTTTATCACGCACGATGTCCAAACGACGATCACGCGCGGCGCGAACAACATCGGTCCGTACCAATTCCCGGAAAAAGCCGTGCCGCTGTTTGTAACGAACGCGATTGATAATATTCCGCTCCCGTTGTACGGCGACGGCAAACAACAACGCGATTATCAATTCGTGCTCGATCACTGCGAAGCGATTGACCTGGTTTTGCATCGCGGCAAAATTGGCGAGGTGTACAATGTCGGCACCGGCGTCGAGACGCACAACATTGATATGGCGCGGCTCGTGTTGAAACTGTTGAACAAACCGGAATCGCTGATTCAACACGTCGTTGATCGCAAAGGGCACGACCGACGGTACTCGCTCGACGTGAGCAAACTGCGCGCGCTCGGTTGGGAACCCGCGCACACGTTTGAAGCCGGTCTCGCGCAAACCGTGAAATGGTACGTCGAGAACGAATGGTGGTGGCGCAAGTTGAAAAGCGGCGAGTATCGCGAATATTATCGGAAGCAGTATGAGGAACGCAAGTAGTCAGAATTCAGGATACAGTAGTCAGAAGAAAACCGGGTATCTCTCAATCAAGAGATCCCGGTTTTGTTTTTCTGGATTCTGAATTCTGGATTCTGCTCCTACCCCACCGCCGCGATCACCTCAATCTCGACGCGCGCATCGCGCGGCAAACGCGCGACCTGGACGGTTGAACGCGCGGGCGGATTCGCCGGAAAAAATTCCGCGTACACCGCGTTCATTCGTTGAAAATCGTTCATATCCAACAAGAACACGGTGGTCTTGACCACGTGCTCCATCGAAGTCCCGGCGGCTTGCAGTACCGCCGCGAGATTTTGCAGAGCGCGGCGCGTTTGCGTTTCGATGTCGCCTTCGACAAACATGTTCGTCGTCGGGTCAATCGGCGTTTGTCCGGCGCAAAAAACAAAATCGCCGACGCGAATCGCTTGCGAGTACGGACCAATCGCTTTCGGCGCGTGATCGGTGTGAATGACTTGGCGTTCCATTTTTTCCTCCCCGTTTGATTTTATTTCCAAATAAAATTTCTCTGCGCGCTGTTCGGACTGATCGGCGCGCGGTTGGGTGATGTGATCGGATCGATCCCTTCGACGCGCACAACGCCGACATGCCAGCGCACCGTGCGCGCGTCCGATGCGATTTCCGCGTGCCACTCTTTCGGAATCGTCCAGCGCGTTTCGCGCGTCCAGTGCGTATGCGTCGCGGGTTTGCCATCGCGTCCGGTGTACGCGACCGTGATCGCGTACCACTCATTCTCGTGCAAGCCGCTCGGCGCAACCGCGCGCCATTCCAACGCCACTTGCTCCGCGACCGAATTGAAAATCAACGCGTTCAACGGCGCGATCAATTGCGGCGCGGAATAAAATCCGATCACCGGCGCGCTAACCGTTGGGGTGCCGCGTCGCGATGGTGTGCCCGAAACGCGCGGCGTCGGCGTGATCGTCGCGATCGGCGCAAAAGTGGGCGAGGGTGGAATCGGCGTCGCGACGACATAGAGAACGTGAATAATTTGCGTCGGCACGCGCGAAGGTTGGATCAAGCCCAGCCCGCGCGCAAGCACATCGGTCGTCAACGCGCGATACGCGATCCAGCCACTGCACGCGAGCGCGATCAGCGCGATCGCGATCAGCGCGCCAATGCGAAGCGCGCGCGGGAGCGACTTGTGACGCGGATCCGCGCCGCAACGCGGGCACACGGTCGCCTCCGCGGGAATGCGATTGCGACAGCGCGCGCATCGAATGCGGTGATGACGCGCGATCAATTCGGATCCGCACGACGCGCATGTTGTCGCTTCGAGATTCAGCCGCTTGCCACAGTGCGGACATCGCGCCGCATCATCATCGAACTGGATAATTTTTTCTGGAGGAGTCAAGAGCGTGCCTAATCGGGGAGCGAATTGTTACGGCGGCAGAATCGGTTGTCCCGACAAGAGTCGTTGCACATCGAAGAATGAAACGATGATCATAAAACTGACCAGCACTGCCGCGCCGATGAGGTTGACCATGCCTTGTTTTTGCGGATCGATCCGTTTGCCGCCGCGCAACCATTCGAGAATGACGTACAGCAATTGCCCGCCGTCGAGCGGTGGAAATGGAAACAGATTGAAAATCGCGAGACTCAAACTGAGCGCGCCGAGCAAACGAATCACCGCGAGTTCGCCGCCGAGCCGCGCGACTTCATTCGTCGCTTGATAAATTCCGATCACGCCGACGACCGAATTCGGCGGCGCGCTCCCGCGCACCATTTGCGTCAACATTTTTGGAATCGCCACCGCGATCTGAACCATTTGATCGATCCCGGCGCGCGGCGCATCGAGAAGCGAGAGTTGCAAATTCAAACCGAGCGATGCCGATTTCGCGTCGAGTGTTTCGGGAATTTGCGCGGTGACCGGGTCGAGCAATTTGCTATTGCGCGAAAGGTACCACTCGATCTTCCAACCCGGATGCGCGCGCGTGTACTCGAGCAATTCATTTTGATCGCGGAGCGGACGCCCTTTCGGATCAACAATGAACACCAGCACATCGCCCGCGCGCACGCCCGCGTTCGCGGCGACCGATCCCGGTTCGACGCCGTTCACGCGCAAACCAACCCACACATTCAACGCGATGCCGACCGGACCTTGACCCGGCGGTGGATTGGCGCGCGGCACAAGCGAAATCGCGTCGAGTGTTTGCGCGCCGCGTTGAATCGTGAGCGCAACAGATTTGCCGGCATTATCGCGCAAGAGTTGCGACATTGTTGGAAAATCATCGCGCACATTTTGTCCGTTGACGGTAACGATGATATCGCCGGCGCGCAAGCCCGCGAGCGCGGCGGGTGAATCTTCGGAAACGCTCGCGAGCCGCGTCGTTTGCACTTCGACGTACGGCGGAAGCGCGACCGCGGTGAGCGCGAAAACCAGGAACGCCAAAATAAAATTCATCGTTACGCCCGCGAGCAAAATCGCGACGCGCACGGCTGGTTTTGCTTTACCGAATCCGCCGGGAATGTTCGGGTCTTCTTCGCCGAGCAGACGCACAAAGCCGCCGAGCGGAATCGCGTTCACGGTGTACTCGGTGCCGCGATCCATATCTTGAACCGGACTTGCGAATGGCGCGTCGTCGCTTTCCGGCGCGACGACGCGAATTTCGGTCAACACTTGACGCGCGCCGTCCGGTTTTGTTTTGTAGCGCACGAGCGAGCCGCCCAACAAATTATCCGGCAATTTGAATTCGCGCGGAATGAAAATGCGGCGGCTCTGAATTTCGATCCAACCGTGATCTTTCCAAAAGCGCCAGATGCGCGGCGGAAATCCGAAACCGAATTCAAGCACCGGCACGCCCAGGCGTTTCGCGACAAAAAAATGTCCCAGCTCGTGGACAAAGATCAGGACGCCGAGCATCAGTCCAAAACGTAGTATGTCTATTCCAAACGCAAGCAAGTTGTTCACTCTAATTTCCTTTCAATCAAGCGGAGCAGGCGCGCGCCATTATACACGCGCGCGGTGAATCTGGCAACGCGGGAAAAACTCCCAAATCCAAAATGCCAAATTCCAAAAATCAAATCAAAACAAATGTGCTTCAATCAAGCGCGCGGCGTCGCCTGGCGCGTTGACGATCACTTGTTGCACGTCCGCGATTTCGCGCGCGCGCGATGCGACCTGGTCGGCGTCTTTGGATTCACAGATCAAATGCACGTTCGGTCCGGCGTCGAGCGTAAAGTACACCGCGAGTCCATCGGCGCGCCACGCGCGCGCCGCGTCGATCACGCGCACCATTCCCGGCGACCAATAAAAAATCGGCGGGCGCGAGGTCATCGCGATCAAATGCAATTCGACCGCGTCCTCTTCTATCGCGGGACCGAGCAAAGCCAGGTCGCGCGCGCGGATCGCGTGGCGGACGCGATGAAAGCGCGCGGGCAAATTATTTTGCCGCGTGAGCAAAAATGGACTGGTGTGCGCGATGCTATGTCCGTCGCTCGATCCAACTTTTTTTTCTTCCGCGCTAACGATCGCGATCACATCGCGCAAATCCCAGTGTGCCGGCGCGGCGAGTGAATACGCGTACGAAGCATTGCCACCGTGCCCGGCGATCCATTCGACAAAACCGCCGGGAATCGAGCGGCACGCGGAACCGGAACCCAGACGCGCGAGCATCGAGAGATCGCGCTCGCTCAATTCCAACCCGGCGGCGCGCGTTGCGGCGAGCGATAACGCGGCGAACGCGCTCGCGCTCGAGGCGATGCCCGCGCCCATCGGAAAATTATTTTGCGATTGCACGCGCGCGCGCGTTTCGATTTTTGCGATCGCGCGCACGCGGTCGAGGTGCGCGATCACGCGATCCCGCGCCGCGCCCTGCGCTTCGTTTTCGCCGATCACGATTTGATCGGCGTTGATCTGCGCGTCGAACGCGACGGTCGTCGTCGTGAACGCGTGATCGAGATTCATCGAGAGATTGTCGTTGAGCGGAATGCGGAGCGCGTTATTGCGATTGCCCCAGTACTTGATGAATGCGATATTACTTTTTGCTTCGGCGGTGGCTTTTTGACTTGCCATTGATCTATTCAACCTCTTGCGATATTCTATCGTAAGTATACCACGAACATTCACACGGTCAAGAAAACTACCAAAACTCAATATTGACAATGGATTGTTTTTCGAGTATATTTAAGAAAACGTTTTCTTAAACATAGCCTATGCCGACTGATATTCGAAGCATTGCCAAACATCTTGGACTATCCGTTTCAACTGTATCCAAAGCGTTGAACGGCTACGATAGCGTATCAGAAACGACACGCAAGCGGATCATCCAAGTTGCCCGCAAGTACAACTACTACCCTAGTCGCGCCGCGCGTAGTTTGCGGAACAACAAAACAGAAAAAATTGGGCTCGTTTTATGCACGAACACGCCGCTTTCCAATCGGTCGAGTGAGTACTATTTTGAAATCATTCGCGGCGCGGCAACTGCGGCTGAGAGCAAGGGCTATAACTTGGTTCTCTATCTTACTGTGGGTAGCCAGTTGGATCGTTTGATGAATGTCTGCCGCTCGCGCGATGTGGATTGTCTGATCCTCATGCTTGGCACCGGGGATTTGAATAGTCCGGTGAATTTATTAATCAAAGAAAAAATTCCCTTCCTCGTGCTGAACAAACATCCCAAGCATTTGAATGTGGCATATATTGTTTCCGATCATGAAAAAGGCGCCAAAGATGCGGTAAAACACCTTATCAAATTAGGGCATCAGCGAATTGCTTATCTCGGTCGCGAGGATGATCCGGAAACCAGCGGTGACCGATTGGCAGGGTATCGCCAAGCCCTGCTCGATCACGGCATCGCGTTCGACGAATCTCTGGTTGCATTGGCTTCCTCCCAACCGAATACTGCACATCACGCGATGAAAGAACTATTGGAGCAACCGCTTCGTCCCACAGCTGTTTTTGCATACAGCGATGCCTGGGCTATTGAAGCACTCCGTGCCATTTCTGAGTGCGGACTAGTCGTTCCGAAAGATATTTCAGTGGTTGGGTTCGACGATCTTCGCGCCTCTTCCGTAACAACTCCACCCTTGACAACAGTGCGGCAACATCTGACCGAATTGGGAAAACAAGCCATTGAAGCACTTTTGCAACAATTAGACGACAACTCGCAATCGCCCATTCAACGCACAATCCCCGCCGAGTTGATTGAGCGACAGTCCACTGCGAGCCCTCCTCAGCGATAAACATTGCACGTGATCTTGCCAAACCTATTTTTTTGTCAATTAAAGAAAACGTTTTCTTTAATTAAGTCAAGTAGGAGGTGGTGACCCAGGCAAACGTCAAAATGAAGATTTCATTCGCACGGAAAAATTGGATTTCGCAATTTGTCTCAAAGGAGGAGACGATGTTCCGACTCACAAAAATTCTACTGTTCATCGGATTGCTGGCGACCATTGCCGTGGCATGTTCCCCGGCCACTCCAGCCGCGACATCCCCCACAGCGAAGGCGACCGACAAGCCCAGCGCAACTGGGGCAACTCAAGCCCCAACATCGGCACCTGCCAAGTCTGGAGATGTTAAATTAACCATGTGGTTCATGGGCGCGGATAGCCCGGGACAAAAGCAGTTCAGCAAGGAAGCCGCCGACAAGTTCAAAGAAGCCACTGGCGTCACTGTCGTTCCCGAAACGGTCAGTTGGGCCGATGCAAGCAGAAAAATCGCGACGGCCATGGCCGCTGGCGAAGGACCGGATGTCACCATGATCGGTAGCGGCGAGGTCCCAGCCGACTACCAGAGCTTGTTGGATCTCACCGACGAGTTTGGCAAGACTCTCCCACCCACATCCGCGTTCGTCGCCGGCTCGGTTGATGCACAGAGTTACGCTAATCGCGTCTATGCGGTCCCGTACCAGGGACAATTCCGTTCCCAAGCCTATCGCAAAGACCTCTGGAGCGAAGCAGGTCTGCCCAATGGTCCAACGACTTGGGCGGAATTGCGCGATGGGGCGCTAAAGATCAAAAAGGCGCATCCTGAACTCGATTCGACATTGGGCATGCGCGGCCAAGGCGTCGAGCAATATGCCGCTTCAATGCTGTGGCAAAACTGCGGCGACGTAATCTCGGAAGATGGTAAAAAGGCGACCTTGAACGATCCAAAAAATGTCGCAGCCATCAAATTCTTTGCCGACATGGTGGCGAAAGATGGGACGTTTGGGCTGAAAAATTCCGAATGGGCGATCGCGGACGTGGGCGCGCGCTATTGGGCTGGTAATCTCAGCTGGACCTGGTTCGCCAACACTTGGGTGCAGTATGCAAGTAAGCCCGAGCAGATTACTGCACTACAACCCAAGACGGGCTACCTTCCTGCACTCATCGGCAACAACGGATGCCAGACCATGTTCGCTCCGATCGCTAATGGAATGGGGATTTTCAAGTGGACTAAGCAGCCCGCTGCCGCAAAAGCATGGGTGGCTTTTCTCTTGCAACCAGATATGCAAGCGTTGTACTATAAACTTTTGGGACAGCTTCCCGTTTTGACCAGTGTCTACGACCACCCGGACGTCAAAGCGGGTGGAGCCGGGACCTGGTTGCCCTTCGCCAAGTTTAACAAACCATACACCCTGCATCCCGCCATGTCTCAAGTGGCGTTGCTGATCGGACAGATCATTCCCCCCATCTACGCTGCCGGCATTGACAAAAGCTATAACGACACGACCGTTCAAAAGATCTTGGACGATCTGAACGTTAAGGCCCAAGCCATTGTGGACAAGAACCCACCGCCGCCGGGCTATAGCAATCCATGGCCCAAGCCAGTGAAGTAGGTTTCTTCTTCACAACACGAAAGTAAGGGTTGGCTACCATGCCAACCCTTACCCAGTTAGGTGTAAGTGTGTCGCAGTCTTTCAAGGATCGATGCTTAAGGGAGATTGAGAGGTATGGCAGTGAAAACAATCCCGAATCTGAATCGGAAGAATGATCCAGGTGGACGGTTCTCAAGCGCATTGCGTCATGGCTGGCGACGTCATCGTCTTGCCTATGGCATGCTTTTACCTGCGGTTCTCGCAATCGTTGTGGTTCTTCTTATTCCTATGCTTTGGGCTGTGCGGGTCAGTTTTCATAGGTACGACAGCTCAACCCTCAGCTTGCCCATTTGGGACGCGCCATTTGTCGCGATGGAAAACTATGTGCGTTCATTGCAGAGCATGAATTTGGATTTCATGAACTCCATGCAGGTGACCATTTCGTTTGTAATCATCACTCTGATTGCAAGTGTTGTGTTGGGACTTGGCGCGGCGCTCGTGGGCAACAGCCGGTTTCGTGGGCAGACTGTTTTCAGGGGAATTATGCTCATCCCGTTTATTCTGCCCGGCGTAGTTTCGCTGACCACCTTTCGCTTCATGTTGTTGAGCGATGGAATCATCAATAAAATCCTGTTACTCCTCGGAATAATCCAAGAGCCGATATTCTGGCTGGCAGGGGCAAATTCATTTTGGGCAATCATCATCGGTGGAGTCTGGACGCGTTTTCCGCTTTTCTTCTTGACGTTTCTTGCCGCGCTTCAAGCGATTCCGGTCGATCTATTTGAAGCGGCGGAAATGGACGGCGCGAGCGAGTGGGATAAATTTCGTTTCATCACCGTGCCTTACTTGCGCGGAATTGGCACGATCCTCATCTTGATGACGGTTCTCTGGGCATACAACAATTACATGATCCCGTTCGTGATGCTGGGTGGTGGCTATTATCAGGTACCACCGCCCGCCGCGTTACTTTCCGTAGACATCTTGAAAATATCTTTTGCCAATCTCGAATTTTCATATGGCGCAGCCCAGTCAATCATCATGACGATCTTGGCTCTCATCTTCGTCGTCATCTACTTGGCTTGGACACAACCGCAAGAGATTGAAGGGGCAGTGCAATCCGAGTCGCGCACGCATTCGTTCCTGCGGTTTTTAATCCTGTGCGGTATCACCCTCATGTCGCTGGCGGGGTTAGGTGTTATCTTGGGCGACTATTTGCTCAAGATTGGGGGAGTGCTATTCAGTGTCGTTTTTCTCATTTTCGCAATTCGGCTGGCGCTTGCACTCGGAGAACGCGTGGTAGTACGCGTCCTTAAATACCTAGGAATGGGCTTTTCCCTCTTGCTCGTCCTGTTTCCGGTGTATTGGCTCGTCACCTGTTCGCTCAAAGGTGAATCTGAAATTCGTCAGGCGACCTGGTTTCCCATCACGCTTGAATGGGGCAACTATGTCAAAGTGTGGGACCAAGCCCCGCTCGGTCAGTTTTTCCTGAACAGCATTCTCGTTTCGACGGCAGCGATGCTTCTGTCGGTGTTCTGTGCCACGCTTGCCGGTTATGCCTTTAGTCGTTTCCGTTTCCCCGGTCGCGATGCGTTTGGATTTGGGGTCTTGGTCGCGCAGGCATTCCCTCACGTATTATTCTTGTTGCCCTACTTTTTGATCTTTTCGTTTCTCCAACGCACTCCGCTCTTTCGAGATGTGTTGGGCATCAAGTTCATCGGGCAAGATGTGTACTGGGGCAACATCCTGTTATTGATCCTGACGTACACAGCATTTGTTCTGCCTTTTACGCTGTGGCTGATGCGCGGTTTTACCGATAGCATTCCGCGCGATCTCGAAGAATCCGCGGAGGTGGATGGGGCGAGTCGCATTCAAGCATTGTGGCGAATCATTCTGCCGATTGCGCTACCTGGTATTGCGACGGTGGCGATTCTTGCTTTCAACCTGGGATGGAACGAAGTGCTCTTTTCTTCGGTGCTCACCAATCCAGCCACACGCACATTGGCATTGGGTATTCAAGATTATCGCACCGATCTGGATGTATTGTGGAGTTTGACGATGGCGGCAGGTGTTTTGATTTCTGCGCCGGTGGTTGTGTTCTTCACCGCGCTACAGCGCTATATGGTTTCCGGCTTGACTGCCGGCGCGGTCAAGGGTTAATAAAGTCCAAGCAACGTTGTCGAGGAGAATAGTTAATGAAGTCACTCGTTCTGAGCGAATTGTCCATCGAGCAAAAAATTGGGCAAATGCTTTTAGCGCGACCGCCCATCAACAAAAAAGACAAAGCGTACATCCATGACCTCATCAAGAATCATGCGCTGGGCGGAATTCATGGCACGGGCAAGTACCGCCGCTTTGATTCCGACTTGGAAGGCGATGAACGAGATGAGGTCAGAGAATACAATGAAATAGCCGATTACCCACTTTTAATTTGCGAAGACATGGAGTTTGGTTATGCGCGTGGCGAAATCCAACTTCCTCCACCATTGGCGATTGCCAGCACCGGCTCTGAAAAGCTATCTTATGAGTTTGGACGGATTACCGCGATTGAAGCGCGGTCCGCCGGTTACAACACCGTGTTTGGCCCGCTCATGGATATCGCGATGAATCCACGTTCATCGTGTTTAGGTCCGCGGACTTTTGGCAACAACAAAGAACTCGTCGCGCGTATGGCGACCGCCGCGATCAAAGGGTATCAAGACCAAGGTATGGTGGTCGCGGCGAAACATTACCCGGGATTTGGCGAGTCGCATGTGGATTCGCATATGGGTATGGTTTACTTGAGCGGAGATGAAAATAGTCTCATCGAAAGAGAGCTCTACCCGTACATCCGCGCGATACAAGAAGCCGATCTCTCCGGCGTGATGGTCGGGCATATCATGGTGCCTAAAATTGACGCACACTATCCCGCATCGCTGTCCCCCAGGTTGATAGGACTATTAAGGCAAATCGGTTTCAACGGATTAATTATGACCGATTCATTTTCGATGGTTGGCGTAACCAATCTGTTCGGAATGGAAGAGTGTCATCGGTTAGCGATGATGGCGGGGAACGACATGGTGATGACGAATTACCGGATTGGGGCGCAAACCGCGTACGAGTACATGCTCAAAGCGTATCAAGATGGATGTATTTCCGAATGCCAAATTGACGCGGCGGTAACGCGAGTGATTGCCGCGCAGAATCGCACGCTGAAAAAACCAACCCAGACGACGATTACACAGAGAGAAAAAGACGCGGCAGAAAAAATGGCAAAGCGCGCAATCGCAGTAACGTTGAATCAGGTTGACAGCGCGGCGATTGATGTAAACCAAAAACATTTGTTTATCATCGAACAAGGCAATCCATTTATTCATCCCGAATCCGGGAAACTGTATCATGAAATGAATGGTTTGGATGTCGCGGTCCGGGTACTGAAAGAAAAATTTGCCAACTCTGACTTTGTAGAGATGGATGAGTTTCCGAGCAAAGTTGAAATAGAGTACGTGTTGAACCAGACCATTCCATATGATCGCGTCGTTATGGTAACGTTCAATAAATCACTGTCGTACATGGGATCATCCGATCTCACCAACAGACAACTCGCTTTTATGGAGGCAATTTCTCACAAGCTCGTAGCAGTCCTGCTCTTCGGCAATCCTTATGCCGCGCGGCAATTTATCCCCGTGCCAAGGTTAATTTACGGATTTGATAACGCGCTGTGTCAAACTTTTGCCGTGAAAACATTGACAGGCGAACACATCCCGAGTGGGCACTTGCCCGTTTGTGTAAAATAGTTGGGTGGAGAGTATCAATCAGGGAGAATCAGATGGGATTACGCGCGGTCATCTTTGATCTCGATGGAGTGATTACCGACACCTCTCGATTTCATTACTTGTGTTGGAAAAAACTAGCCGACCAACATCGCATCTTTTTCGACGAAGAGTTCAATGAGCGATTCAAAGGCGTGTCGCGTAAAGATTGTGTCCGAATGCTTTTTCCTGAAATCAAAGACGATGTGCAGTTGCACGAATTGGCGGAGCAGAAAAATCGCTATTACGTAGAGATGATCCGGCAGATCACCCCGGCGGATCTGTTTGATGGCACAAGAGAATTATTGTGCGAATTGCACGAACACGGAATCAAAACAGCAATCGGATCGGCGAGCAAAAACACCCTGCTTGTGCTACAGAAACTCGAAATCGCGCATTGGTTCGACGCCATAGCAGACGGCACCGAGGTCGCGCACAGCAAACCCGCGCCGGATGTGTTCGAGTTGTGCGCCCGCAAGTTGCGCGTGGCTTGCTCCCAGTGTGTGGTCGTCGAAGATGCCCAAGCCGGAATTCAAGCGGCACACGCCGCCGGTATGACTGCCGTAGGTGTGGGCTCAAGAGACTTGTTGCCCGAGGCAGACTGGGTGGTCAATTCAGTACGGGATGTGGATTTGGAGCTATTGAACCGTTTGGTTTTGGAAAACCAGAGATTAAGGGCGGGCGAAGATAAGAAGGGAAGACAAGTCGGCGACACCGGAGGCGATCATTGGGTCGTGTGCCGATTCAAATAGATTAATTTGTTTAGAAAAAGCAATCCACACTGTTTTCAGGCGTGGATTGGTTTTTTTATTCCTCAATCCATCCCTCACAACTTAAGCAATCTGTAAAATTCGTGTAGTTGGATACCCCAGGTGCAGGTGTCCCAACAAGCCTTGAGCAAACGTTTCCTGAACTTTCCCGCCGAAATCTTCAAGCGCGTGTTGATGGATCGATTGCCCAGCCCGGCACGCTCTGGGTTTTTGATCGCGGCTTTTACGATTTCACTTTTTTCGATGACCTGATTGACCAGGGCGTCGCGTGGATCACCCGGCTCAAGTCGAATACCGTCGTGACGGTTCAACAGGTCTTGATTCAAACCGCTGAGGTGCGGGACCGCATTGTTCTGCTCGGTGAAGCGCAAGCGCGGTGCCGTCACGCCGTGCGGGTGATTGAGGTCCGCTTTGGGCAGACCTGGTATCGCTATGTCACCAGTGTGCTTGACCCAGCACTTCTGCCCGCGAATGTCGTGGCGGATGTGTATCGGCGGCGCTGGCGGATCGAAGAAGCGTTTTTGATTGTGAAACGCCTGCTCCATCTATCCTACTTGTGGATCGGCTCGGTCAATGGCGTGTTGTTGCAAATCTGGAGCACCTGGCTCTTTTTCGCCGTGGCGGAAGAACTGATGCTCCCCTTTGATCGGATTTCGCTCGAAATGGTTTTTCGCGGTTTGTATCACTTCACCCAAGCCGACCATCGCGGTCAAGCCACCGAGCCGGTCAAATACTTTGCGGCACCCGAGAATCAAGACCTCGGTGTAGTCAAACGCTTACGCAAGAAACCAGGAGTCCCGCCCGCTCAACGCGTTTCAGGTTTGGTGGGAGCTTAAGTTGTGACGAATGCGTCGCGATCAAAAATAATTTTCATTCCATTCGCGATTACCCGGTGCGTGCCTTCATCCAACGGTTGCTCCGCCCAATCCGATAGGGTGATGCCGAATTCGACTTCGAGTCCGTCGCGATACCAGACATGGCGCGAAATAACTCTGCCCCAGTCTTTCGTCTGCCATTTTGCAATCGCACCGAATTCTTCGGCGAATGTGATCGAATCGAGATAACGTTGTGGTTGAGTGGTGAGGATGATCAAATCCACGTCCGAGTCCGCGCGCGCGGTGCCGCGCGCATGCGAACCGACCAGGAGGACGCCGGTGATGTCGGGCTGTTGTTGCGACCAGGTTTTGAGGTGGGAGAGGAAGGTGGAGAAGAGCATAGAATCACTACATTTATTCCCGTTTATACTCAGCCACAAACGCGTTATGCAAGTCTTGAATCTTGCCAAAATCTGGATGGGTGGACAATCTAGTAATGTCGTAGTCGAGACAAAAAGATACATCCATTTGAGAAAAATAATTACTATGTACGAGAATTTCTTTGATCTGATCTAATGATTCTGGGAATTCTCGCGTATCAGGATCAAAACTCTCCGTTATGAATTTTTCATAGCAATCGAGAATAACGGGTTTGGATTGTTGCTCGATCTCATCAACTAGCTTTAGATTAGCAACGATTTTTGCATCAATGGTTCTTTGATCACCGATGCGAATCTGACCATTGGGGTGTGCGGCATGATTGCGTTCGTCTACAAGAACTTTGTATTTCCCAATCTTGTCATTTTTGCAACCGATGAGTTTCAAGAAACGGAAGATACGCCTTTCGTTGATGATATGAAAAGTAAATGGGGAACTGGCGGTTAGCAATTGGTTTTCATCGCTCTCGAACCCAATTAACGCATTACCGAAATTGTCAGGTTGCATTCGTTTGATCTGCCAAATCGTGAAATACACAAAGCTCATCGTGAGCATGTGGAACGCGAGGAAAGCAAATTGATATTTACCCGCCAGGTAATTGGACTGGAAGGCATCCCACAGAAAATTGATATACTCCTGCTCGCTCTCAGACTTGAACGATAATGGAAGATATTCAAAAATCTGCAAGGCGTCGTCCATCATTCCCCCCACACCTTCGCAATTCGCGTTTTGATTTTTTCTTCAAACAGCGCAATCAATTCGCGCGTGGATTTGACGAGCGCTTGCTCGCGTTCAATTTGCGCGACGATGCGAGATTGCATCGCGAGGTCTGGAAGAGGAACAGGAAGAATGTTTAGTTCTTCCCGATTGAACAATCCATTCACGTTTTGCCGCATGAAACTCATATATTTTTCTTCAGCCCTATATTGGTTCAGCAATAGCCAAAGAAATTTTGGTGTGAAACTTTCGGGTTTCGTACGAATTCCAAGAAGGAACGATGCAAAGACATAATCACCTTCCCAATCGAAATACGCCGTTTTTCCAACCAGGCGTTTGCTTCCATTGCGCCAATTGAAAAGTAGATCACCTTTCTGCAAGTAATAGATATTCTTTTTGTCGGGGAGTCTGATTTCTCTGATTCCTTCTCTGACTAACTCGCCAAATTCTGTTATGCTGTTCATTGAAATAATTGGCGTACCCCCAACCATCTCGCTATCTGGGATTGATAAACTAAGCCCAGAGATAAATTCTATGTGTTCCCCCAACATCACCACTTCCCATGCCGGGTCAATCTCAATGCGCGGGTGATAGTGTTCCACCACTTGGCGCGCACCGTCAATAATTTTCTGGTAGCCGTCAATCTCCGTCACAATGTGCTCTTGCACCGCGAGCGGCGGGAGAGGAAAAGAAAATGAAGCGTATTCTTGTGCGTTGATGTTGGAAAGAGTGCCGCTTTTCTTTATTGACTCGCCCCAATCTCGATATTTGGTTGATTTGGTCAAGTAAAAAATGTACTCTGGAATCGTCTTGCTTCTATCAATGTTGAATCGAATTAGGTATCCGGCAAATTGGTACTTGCCATCTTTCTCTTTGTGAATGTAGCATCTGCCAACCGAACCAGAACGTGCGAAGAGTAAATCACCCTCTTGCAAAAAATACTGTGGTTCAATTTCAGAAGGCGACACAATCTCGTCATGCTTGAGTTTGCCATCGTCATCAATGTCTGTGATGCGAACGTATCGAACTTGTCCATCGAAATCTTGTTTCTTTGCACCTGAACCATATTCAGGTTTGCCAGTAATAATTTCGCCAAGAGTTACAATTTGATATTGCGTGCTTGTGTGCAACGCCATTTGTATCGCTCGCCACTCAAATTGTAATCGCCGTTCTCCGCAATGCTCGCCTTGTCCACCAGCGTCACGTTGGGGGAGTCAGACCCGAAGGGTTTCAAAAATCCTTCGGGTCTCGTATTGGCAAGCGACGCCTTGTAATCGCCAATTAAGCGGAGCGCGTCGGGCAAATTGCTCCCTTTGACCTCGCGGCGTTGCGCGCCCAAACCAAACCCATCGTTTTCAATTTTCACAAACAAAATCTCGTTCGTCTTTTTTGCGAGCGCGCGATCCATCCACAAGATACAAGTTTTGACGCCGGAGTACGGATTGAACACGCCCGCCGGCAAAGAAATCACGCCGACCAAATGATTTTCGACGAGCATTTTTCGCAGTGCTTTGTACGCCGTGCCACTCTGAAAAATAATTCCCTCTGGCACAATCACTGCCGCGCGTCCGTTCGTGCTGAGATGCTCCGCGATGTAATCCACAAACAAAACTTCGGAGCGATTCGATTGCACGGAAAAACGTTTGTGCGGACGGATGCCGCCCTTGGGCGACATAAACGGCGGATTCGCCATAATCACATCCGCGTGTTCGTTCCAGCGTTCGTCGCTCGTCAGCGTATCGTACTCGTAAATATGCGGATCGGTGAAACCGTGCAGGTAAAGATTGACGAGCGAGAGCCGCACCATATCCGGCGAAATGTCGTACCCTTTGATGTTGTTCACCAAGCGCGCGCGTTCGTCCGGTGTGAGTGCCGCGCCCGGTCTGCTGTCGCGCGCGTTCGCGTTCAAAATATGTTTGTACGCGGAAATCAAAAAACCGGCAGTGCCGCACGCCGGGTCAAGCACGGTTTCGGTTTTGTGCGGATCAATCAGCGTGACCATAAAATCAATAATGTGGCGCGGCGTGCGAAATTGTCCGGCGTCGCCCTGGCTTCCCAGCACCGAAAGCAAGTACTCGAACGCATCACCCAGTTTTTCGCTGTGGTCGTACGAAAAATCGCTGATGATTTTCAAAAAACTTTTGAGCGTTTCGGGATCGCGATAGGGCAAGTACGCGTTTTTGAAAATGTCGCGGAACAAGAGCGGGATGCCATTGTTCTGCGTCATTTTAGCAATCGCTTCGGCGTAGAGGTTGAGCACTTCAAATCCGCTCATCCCGACGGTCATTAATTTCGCCCAACTGTATTTTTCAAACTCGCCCGCAAAGAAACTGCGCGCGCCGCCCAGTTCTTCCGATTGCGCGTCCATATCGTCCATAAATTTGTAGATGAGCGCGATTGTAATTTGTTCGACCTGGCTTTTGGGGTCAGGCACTTTGCCGACGAGAATATCGCGCGCGGTATCAATGCGGTGTTTGGTTTCGGTATCGAGCATTTGGTATTCCTTGCCGTCATTGCGAGGAGCGTTTTTTGCGACGAAGCAATCTCCGAGTTGCTTGGGGATTGCTTCGTCGCGCTTTACGGCTCGCAATGACATAGAAAAGATCATCCCATAAATTGATTCAGCGGCACGTAATCCTTGACGTATTCGGGAATTTTCGCGCGCCATACGGCGGGGACCGCTTTATAGTCTTGCATCGTCAATGTCGAATTTGTGTTGAGTTCGGTAAAACGTTTCTGTTCGATAATCTCGCGCACGCGCGGGTTGGTGATGTACGCTTTGAAAAAATACTTGAGCGGCACAATCGCGCCGGGCGCGTCCGGTTTTAGATCGGCGATGAATTTGCTGAACTCGTCTTCGAGTAAATCATCTTTCGATTTGAATTGCGGGATCAAGCCGAACACTTTTTCGACCATCTCGCGCAGTGAGAGCCGCCGATCCACACCAACGGCGCGGCGCAATTTTTCCAGCGTGAAAAAGTCTTCGGGCTTGTCCATAATGTGCGTGTTGATGTATTCGATCACGCGTTCCCACTGACCTTGTTCTACATTCGACTTGATAAAAGCATCCGTCTGCACGCGATCCTGAAACCGGTCAAAGAACATTCGATCAATCTTCATTCCCTCCAGACCGATTTGCTGTTCTTTGAACACGCGCAACTTGTCCGGGTTGAAATTCTCGTACTCGCCCACCACAACCGTTGTGCCGCCGCCATCACTATATTGTGGCGCGGCAGATGCGCGCACAGGCAATTTGAGAATTTCATCATAGTTGAATTGCTCTTCAAAGTATTCGCAGTTGGCGAAAAAGTCAAACAGTTTGTACCGTGTTTTGCGCGCGTCCGGGATTTGTGCCTTGAGCGCATCGTCAAAAAGTTGTTCACGGAAATCGTGCGTGCGCGTGCCGCGCCCTTTGATCTGCACAAAATCGGTTGGCGAAAAAACTGGGCGCATCAAACAGAGATTGAGAATGTCGGTGCAATCGTAACCGGTCGTCATCATCCCGACCGTCACACACACGCGCGTTTTGCTCGTTTTATACGCGGGCAGAAAATTTTCCGAACCGCCCAGGTTATTGTTCGAGAAATTGATGGTGAACTGTTGCGCGTCCGTTACGTGCGACGTAACTTGCATCGCAAAATCGGAATTGTATTTGCCGGAATAAAGCGTGTCTGCCATCTCATTGAGAATTTGCGCGAGCTTCGCCGCGTGATTCTGGCTCACCGCGAACATAATCGTTTTGCCGATTTCGCCGCTGATTGAATCGCGGAGCGCATTCTCCAAAAACGTTTTGCAAAAAAGCCGATTCGTCGCCTCGGAAAAAAACTTTTTCTCAAAATCGCGTTGTTTGAATGTTTCTTCGTCATCCGCGCCTTCGCTTGGAATCGGGACAATGTAGCCCTCGTCTGAAAGCAACTGCGTTGTCACATCCGTGCGCGCGTCCACGACAATTGGGTTGATCAAAAAACCATCGCGCACACCGTCGAGGAGTGAATAACGAAAGGTCGGCAGTCCACCTTCGCACCCAAACGTGCGGTACGTGTCGAGCAAGATGCGCCGCTCGTACTCGCGCGGGTCGCGTGTGCTGGGATTGGCGCGGTTGAATTTTTTCAGATAATCTTTTGGCGTCGCGGTCAAACCGAGTTTGTAGCCGACGAAATACTCGAACACGGCGCGCGCGTTGCCGCCGATGGAGCGATGCGCTTCGTCGGAGATAATCAAATCGAAATCGGTCGGCGAAAACAATCGCCGGTACTTGTTGTCAAACAACAACGATTGCACAGTTGTCACGACGATTTCCGCATTGCGCCAATCGTCGCGATTCTCCTTGTAAATTAGCGATTTGAAATCATTTTTCAGCAGAAATGTAAATTGCTTGTGCGCTTGGTCTTCCAACTCCAGACGATCTACCAAAAACAAAACGCGGTGCGCGTTGCCGGTTCGCAAGAAAAGTTTGATCACCGCCGCGGCGGTTAGCGTTTTGCCGGTGCCGGTTGCCATTTCAAATAGAAAACGGTCAATGCCTTTTGCCACTGCGTCTTGAATCGCGCGGACGGCTTTTTCTTGATATGCGCGCAAAAAGCGCAAGCGATTCGTCTGGACAAATCGAGCGCGTTCGGATTCATTTTTCCACGCGGCTTCATCCTGATATGTGGGGAACTGGGTCAGGACGATATAATCTCGGTTGACTGGCTCATTGACGAGTCGCTCGGGATTGGGTCGTTGTTGCTGATAACCTTTGATCGAGGCGGGCTGGGGAAACTGAGTGATGACGTACGGATTGCCGCGTTCCAAGTCCCAAAAATAGTGGAGGTTGCCATTCGAGAGAATCACAAACCGGCAATTTTGCGCCTTGGCATATTTGCGCGCTTGCTCTTTACCGACGAGCGGATTCTTTTCCTCCGACTTGGCTTCGAGGACGATCAGCGGAAAACCGCGCTCATCCAAAAGCAAAAAATCCACAAAACCATTCTTCGTCTTTTCAAAATCTTCGCCAAACGCATCAATCAGCTTTCAGGGCTTCTCAAAAGTCGCTTGACAAGCTATGAAAAAGACCTTCTTCCGAGTATGATGGGAGTTGCAGAACAACCATCGCATCGGAGGAAGGTCAAATGGAGTGTACCACACCCACTTTT
>JACRPR010000008.1:0-30302 GCA_016223105.1 Chloroflexota bacterium
ATCGGCTTCGGTGCGCTGTGGAAAATCTTTGAGAATGTTGTGATCGCGCATCACTTGAATCGCCGGGCAATACACATTGGCGTACCAACTCGCGACCGCGTCTTTCCACGCGATTTTTTGATCCTGCTCTGCGCCGAGAAAATACCGATGCACCGCGATATGTTCGATCAACCGCGCGTACCCGCCCGGCTCTGAAAATTGAATCGCCGCGTCGGGATGCGTTTTATCGAGCCGCGTCTTGTCGAGAAAATCCGCGTACTCGCCGGCGATTTCCAAATCGCGCGCGGTAAGATCGGGGGTAAGCGGCACGCGCGTTTTCACCTCGATCACTTCGGCTTCGATAAATTCCTGTCCGCGCTCGCGCGCGACGCTGACGCGGTGATGTCCGTCGCGCACGAAAAAAACTGCGCCGACCTGGTATAACTGCACCGGCGGCAGTTCGACCGATTCGTAATACGCTTCGTCCACGCGTTGCCAGCGCGATTTCGTCGTGCTTTGCGTCGGCATAAACGCGCGATCAAAATCGTGATAGCGCAGTGTCGCGCTTCCGACGATGTGCGCGACCTGGACCGTTTGAATGCCGCGATAATTCTGCCCGAAAATTTTGAGCGAGCGTTTGACCTGGTCGAACGAGAGTAATTCATTCGGACGCCGCGCGACCGTCGCAATGAGTTCGCGCAAAAACGCCTTGAACCGCGCGCGGCTAAAATCTATTTCGGTTTCGGATTGAAAAGACATTTTACGTTTTACGTTTCACTTTTTCGATGTCGAGAATTTTGAATCCGTACGCGTTCACAATCGTTGTCGCGCCGCGCGGCGTGATCGTTGCTTCGCGTAAATCGTAGACATGCTTGTGCCCGTGAATCACATAGCGCGGCTTGTAGTTATCCATAAACCACACGAACGATTTGAAACCGCGATGCGGTAAATCTTCGCCATCGTGAATTCCAAACGGCGGCGCGTGCGTGATCAAGATATCGAGATAGCGACCATAGCGCGCGCGGTTCACCATCAGCGCGGGGGTCAGCCCGGCGATTTTCGCGCGCATTTCGTTTTCGGTGTACTGAAAACGCGGACGATTATTGTAGCGCGGCGATCCTTCCAACCCGGCGATCAATAAACCCTGGGATTCAATCACGCGTCCGTCCAGGTTTTCGCCGCCGTCGGGAAAAATTTTTTCGCCGCCATCGCCGCCGTGATTGCCCATCACGTAAAACAACGGCACGTTCAACAGCGAAACGATATACTCGAGATAATCCGCGGGCAGATCGCCGCAACTCAAAATCAGCTCCACGCCGCGCGCGCGTTCGACGAGCGCGGGACTGTGGAGCATTTCGTTGACCAGGTCGCTGACCGCCAGGATTCGCATCGCTCCGCCATAAACAACCGCCCCGATCTCGATGAGATCAGGGCGATAGAGTTTCCATGCACAGTATACGCGGCGAACGCGAAAAGTCAAACGCGCGACGGGTTAGTCATCATCTTCGTCTGCATCATCATCATCACTGTCATCGCTACTACTCCCGTTTTTGCCCGAGCCACTTTTGTCGCTACTACTTTTGTCATCGCTACTTTTGTCATCGCTACTTTTATCATCACTACTCTTGTCGTCGTCCTCAGGAGATTTGGATGAAGGCGCGCCCGGTTTGTTCTGTTTCTTGTTCACTGCGTCGTCGTCGGATTGATCCTTGGGCTTGTCTTCCGGCGCGCTTGAATTGGGCATGGCATTGCTGGGTGGTTTGTCATCGTTGACGCTGACCGCGGGCTTGGCTGGCTCCGGCTTGAGCGCATCCTGGTTCGCCGGTTGAAGCGGCGGCGCGAGCAAAGCATCGGGTTGATTCTGGAGCGTTGGCGCGAGTTCGCGTTCGAGTTCCGCGCGTTTTGCCGGATCGTTGGTGAGCGAGAGTTGCAATTGCAACGCGGGCGCGCGCAGTGAATACAACAAATCACCCGGCTGACTTGCGGCGACGTTCGACACCGCGGCGAGCAACAAAAATAATGCGATCCCGGTAACGAGCAACGCGGGCAGACCCGCGAGATAAAAACGTAATCCCTTCATTTTTTCCTCCTTGTGTTGGGCAAATTTACGCGAAGCGTTTGCCTTACTTGAGTTGATCGAGTTGCGCGCGCGCACGCGGCGCGAATTCACCATTCGGCTCGAGCGCGATGACTTGGTTAAACGCCGCACGCGCAGGCGCGACCTGGTTTTGCCGCGCCAACACTAAACCCAAATTAAAATAACCGAGCGCCGATTTGGGATCGAGCGTGATGACGCTTTCGAATTCGCGCGTCGCGCGCTCCAACTCGCCGCGTTCCGCATAGAGCGTGCCGAGATTATTGTGCGCGAGCGCGAAATCCGGCTTGGCATCAAGCGCCGCGCGATACGCGTCCACTGCGCGATCGCTTTCGCCGCGTGCGTGATACAGCGCGCCGAGATTGTACTGCGCGTCCGCGTGCCGCGCATCGAGCGCGATCGCGCGGTGATATTCGCGCAACGCGTCTTCGTCGCGATTCAACCGCGTGAACGTCAAGCCGAGCGCGTTGCGCCAATCGGCGTTGTTCGGTACGAGTTCGAGCGCGAGTTGAAAATTCGTCGCCGCGTCCGCGTATCGGCTCGCGCTAAACATGCCCAAGCCGGTGCGATAAAAACTTTCCGCGCGCGCTTTTTGCGCGGCGACGCGCGCCGCGTGCGGCGTCGGCGTGGGCCGCGGCATCGCGTACGCTTGCGCCGACGCGAGTTGCGCGAACGCCATCAAACTGACGATGATCGGCAGAGTCAAATAGAGCGCGAGTGCGCCGATGACGCGCGGCGAAAAAATCGCGTTCATGCCGGTTGCTCCACCGCGCGCGCGCGCGGCGCGGCAGTTTGCATTTGCACAAGTTTTGCGTACCGCCCCGCGCGTTCCATCAATTCCGTGTGCCGCCCGTGTTCGACAACGCGGCCATTTTCCAACACGAGAATCATATCGGCGTTGCGAATCGTCGAAAGCCGGTGCGCGATCACGAACGTCGTGCGCCCGCGCATCAACCGTTCCAACGCTTCCATCACTTCGCGTTCCGCTACCGCGTCGAGCGCGGCAGTCGGCTCGTCGAGAATCAATAGCGGCGCGTCGAGCAACAGCGCGCGCGCAATCGCGATGCGTTGACGTTGACCGCCGGACAAGGTCGCGCCGCGTTCGCCAATCGTCGTCGCGTAGCCGTCCGGCAATTTCGAAATGAACGCGTGCGCGTTCGCGGCGCGCGCCGCGGCGATGATTTCATGCTCCTGCGCGTGCGGCTTGCCGTACGCGATATTGTCGCGAATGCTCGTCGCGAACAAAATCGGTTCTTGCGGCACGAGCGAAAATTGCCGGCGATAATCGCGCAGACGGATCGCGCGAATATCCACCCCGTCGAGCAAAACCGTGCCGCCGGTCACGTCGTAAAAGCGCAACAGCAAATTCGCGATCGTCGTCTTGCCCGCGCCGGTCGCGCCGACCAAACCAATCATTTGACCTGGGTGCGCCGAAAACGTAACCGCGTTCAAAACCGGGTCGCTGGAATCGTACGCAAAACTGACTTGCGCGAAATCAATCTGTCCGCGCGCGCGCGCCAGACCGCGCGCATTCGGCGCATCGCGAATCACTTGCGTATTGTCGAGCAGTTCCGCCAACCGTTCGCCGCTGACCGATGCCTTTTGCAATTCGCCCGCGAGTTTGCTAAATTTTTTGAGCGGGCTGTAAAACGTGGACAAGTACGAGAGAAAAATCAACAGTTCGCCGATGGTGAGTTGATCGGCAAGAATTTCCGCGACGCCGTACCAAATCACCGCCGCCGTGCCGGCGGCTTTGATCACATCCACAATCGGCTCGAACATTGCTTCCCAACGTTTCGCGCGAATTTCCGCGCGCACGCGCGCCGCGCCGTGTTCTTCAAACCGGCGTTGCTCGTCGTCTTCGCGTCCGAACGCTTGCACGACGCGAATTGCCGAGACGGTTTCTTGCGTGACCGCGAGCATTTGCCCTTCGTGGGCGCGCGCAGTTTGCGCGGACGATTTGATGTTGCGCCGAAACGCGCCAAATAAAAAAAGCAAAAGCGGCGCATACGCGAGCGCGATGATCGAAAAACGCCAATTGACAAAGAGCATGATGATCGCGATGCCGGCGAACTTGAGCGCGTTGACCGCGAATTCGCCGGTGCTGGCGACGAACGCTTCCATCACGCGCCCGGCATCGCCGTTCACGCGACTCACCACTTCGCCGGTGCGCGCGCGATCGTGAAATTGCAATGACAAATTTTGCAGATGCGCGAACGCCTCACTCCGCAGACGAAACGTCGTGAGCGATTGAATCATCCCTTGTAGATATTCGTAAAAAAACGAGAGCGCGCCGCTCAACGCGGTGAACACGATGATCGTCGAACCAAAGACGGCGGCAAGCCAACGCGGATCGGTGTTGAAAAATTCCGCGAGCGCGCGGCTGAACGGATCGTTAAACGGTCGCCCGCCGATCACATTGTCTACGATGAATTTAAGGGGCCACGGCATCGCGAGGTCGAGCGCGGCGACGGCGATCATCGTAAGCAAACCCACCGCGAGATGCGCGCGGTACGGAATCAAATATCGAAAATAGCGCGGGTCGAGATCGAGAATGGGAATTTTTTTCATGGGTGGATCGCGGCTGGTTGGGTCAGCGTTTGTTCGACGATTTCAAACAAGGCGTCGAAATGATTTACAAATTGTGGACGCGTCAGAACAACGTGAAGCAAACGATAATAAGTTGCGGCTTCGTAGAACGCGAGGCGCGCGAAAAATTCCGGCGCGACTTTGGTCCGGCGCGTGTATTCTTCGATAAACAGCGCGCGTTCCGCATCCAACGCGCGCGGCGTGTTGAAATGATCGAGCGCCAGAAAACGCAGGTGCGCCGCGAAATTCGCGACATCCAGCGCCGGGTCGGCGCGCGCAAACAGATCGAGATCAATCAACGTGACGCGCTGGGCGGTGAACAAGAGTTGGCTATAGTAAAAATCGCGATGCGCCGGCGCGAGTTCGGCGCGCGGCAAGGTGTCCGCCCACGCGCGCAACGCGGTGTGTTGCCGGGTGAAATCGGCGGCGTGTTTAGGTTTCCACGCGACGAGATCGCGCGTCCACGCGGCAATTTGCGCGAGTTCATCCGCGCGCGTGTACGTTTTCGGCGGCGCGACCATCGTCGCGTGCAATTTCGCGATCACCGCCGCGCTCTGCTGAACGCGTTCGATAAATTCCGGCGCGTTCACCAATTCTTCAAGCGTCTGTCCCGGCGCGCGTTCTTGGACGAACATTTGCATTTCAGAAATATACGCGAGCGGTCGCGCAATCGTCATGCCATCGCGCGCGTGAACCCCGAAACCGTCCTGCCACAGCGCGCGCTGAAATTCAAAATGGTGCGCGCCGCGATCATCGCGAAAGACTTTGCCGATGATCGGCGTGACGCGTGAGGCGCGATCCGTGAGATCGTACGCGATCACACACCGCCGCCGCGGTTTGTATTTCAAAATTTCCAAACGCGTCAGCGCGTCAAATTTTTCTGCGATCTGCGCGGACAATAAATCGCCGGCAATGTCGGCGCGCGTCGCGCGATAAAGTTTGCGCCGGAGTTTGTCATCAAAGAGCGGCGCGGCGGAAATGGTGTTCGCAAGACGGTGCGGAAAAATCCATCCCAGCATTTGCGCGGCGTTGCGCGACCAGGTGTGATTTTGCAAAACATAACTTGCGCCGTTCCAACCGAGCGAGCGGCGCGCGGCATCGTTCGCGGCGAGTTCCGCGATCTGCGCGGCGAGCGCGGCGGAATCGCCCGGCGGATACAATCGCGCGTTCACGCCATCGTGCACCACTTCCGCAATCGGCGGCAAATCGGCGGCAATCGTCGCGACGCCGCACGCGAGGTACTCGAATAACTTGAGCGGCGAAAAATAAAAATCGGCGAGCGCGGGATGCGGCGAGACCGCGACATCCATCGCCGCGATGTACGCGGGCACGTCGTGATTCGGCACGGGCGGCACAATCGTCGCGGCGATGCCGCGTTGCGCGATTTGCGCGCGCACCGCATCGGGAATGTCGCCGACGAGTAGGAGATGCACCCCTCTCCCGCTCGCGGGGGCGGGGCTGGGGGTGGGGGTTCGCGCGACCGCGTCAATCAATGTGTCGAGATCGTGCCAGGGTTTGACCGTGCCGACGAAACCGATCACAAATTTGTCGGTCAGTCCGAGTTGCGCGCGCATCGCGTCGCCGGTGACTGCCGGGTGAAAAAATTTTTCGTCCACCGCGTTCGGCAGAACGCGCGCGCGTTCGGCGCGCGCGCCGTGCGCGATCACGTACGCGCGCAGAGGCGACGACACGACTGCGATCAAATCGGCTTGCGCGAAAACGCGTTGCTCGATGGCTTGCGCGTCCTCCGCGCGCTGTAACGCGCGATACCGCGCGGCTTCGATGCGGAGCGGCGCGTTCACTTCGACGACGAGCGGCGCGCCGGTCGCGCGCGCGAGCCGCGCGCCCGCGTCGCTCCAGAGCGAGTAGCGTTCGTAAATCAGATCGAATTTCAAAGCCAAGCCCGCGCGATAAAGCGCGTCGGCGTTTTGCATTGCCAGCGTTTCGCGTTCTTCGCTCGAAAGCGTGTTTGTCGGCGGCATCGCGATCTCGACGACGCGCGCATTCGGTTCGACGCCTTGCCCGGCGCGCGGCGTGAGCAGAGTGATCGAATGACCGCGCGCGGACAACGCGTCGATCATCGCGCGCACATGAATCGCCGCGCCTTTGGTGCCGCGAATCGGAATCCCAGGATCGGCGCACAGATATAAAATGTTCATTTCGGATTTCAGATTTCAGATTTCAGATTTTGAATCGCAAACTGTGGCGCAGGGAGCGGCAATGAAACCGGTTCCGGCATTGCCAAATTGGTCAACCATTGCCGCAAGATCGCGACGTTGTTTTGCAGATCGAATTTGCGCGCGACCTGAACGCGCGCGGCGTCGCCCATTTGTTCGCGCAAGTTTGCATCGGACAGTAAACGCGCGAGCGCGTCCGCGAGCGCGCCCGGATCGTTTTGCGGAACGATCACGCCGGTCGAGTTGTGAGCGATAATTTCGGGAACGCCAGTGAGATCGGTTGAAACAACCGGCACCCGCATCGCCATCGCTTCGAGCAGAACGGTCGGCAGTCCGTCGCGATTGCCGTCGGCGCTAATGAGACACGGTAAAGCGAACACCGCCGCGCGCTGGTACGCCGTGACGATTTCATCCTGGGGTTTGGGTCCGACGAGTTGCACGTAATCCGCGAGATTCAATTCCGCGATGAGCGCGCGCAACTGCGCTTCTTGCGAACCTTTGCCGACGATCTCACAGCGAAATGTCGCGCCGCGCGCGCGCAACTGCGCGCACGCGCGAATCAAAATAGCGAATCCTTTTTTCTCGACGAGGCGACCGATGCTGAGAATCAACGGCGCGCGGTGCGCGTGCGCGCGATACTCTGCATCGGGATCGAATTGCGCGCGGTTGATGCCGTTGTACAATTTGCGAATGCGCTCCGGTGGAATTGGCATTTCATCGCGCGCGAGCATTCCCGCGAGACTCGATTTGCCGTCCTGGTTTACGAGGCGCGTGAGATACGCGTGATTGAATTCACTGACGGTAACGACGAACCGCGCGGCGCGCATTTTGTCGCGCAAGAGATCGGCGTCCACGGTGTTGAGAAAAATATCTTTGGCGTGCGCGGTGAAACTGTACGGAATGTCAGTGAGCAAGCGCACGAACATCGCGACGCGCGTCGCGCTACTCGCAAAGTGCGCGTGCAAATGCGCGACCGGGTTTGCGCGCAAATGTTCGGCGATCAGCGTGGCTTGGAAAAAGCGTTTGAGCGCGTGCGCGTTGCCGCGCGAGATCGCGTAGAGTACCACGCGCGCATAGCGGCGCGGGTTGGCGCGCCATTGCGCGCGTTGGGCGGACAGCACGCGTCCCAGATCCGCGGGCAGATATTCCGGCAAATAGATCACCGGCGCGCGCACGCGCGCGAGACTCGCGTGAAAGCGTCCATCGTCCGGTTTGCGAAGTGAATAGATTCGCACATCTACGCCTTGCCGTTCGAGTTCGAGAATTTCGTTCAGGATGAACGTCTCGGAAAAGCGCGGGTACATTTTTAGAATATATGCAATCGTCATTTTGTTTTTTCCATCTTTGTCCGCGAATAAATCCTCCAGATGGAATCGAGCGTATACGCGGTTGCTTGAACAACCAACCCGCTAAAGCGTCGAATCCAAACCGGATTTTTAGGCGCGGAGCAACATTTTGCCGAGCGCGTGGCTGACGCGTTCCAAGCCCTTCAGATCGAGCGTGATCTGCGGCGCGGGGGCGCGCAACGCGGTTTCAATCGCGCGCGCAAAATTCTGCGGCGCGAGATCGTCCGGCAAAATCATGTGCGCGAGTCCGCGCGCGGCCAATGCTTCGGCGCGGATGCGTTGTTCCAAACGCGGTTTGACGCGCGGGACGAGCAAAAGGCGCGCCCCGAGCGAGAGCGTTTCGCAAACGGTGTTATAGCCCGCCATACTCACGACGAGATCGGCGGCGGACAAATAACTCAGCAGGTCGGGCGTGAATTCGATCACGGATAAATTTTCCGCGCGCCCGGCGTTCTTGAGCAGCTCGCGTTTGCCGCGCGCCATCAACGGACCCGTTACAATCAAACTGTGCGCGTCGCGCAAGGTTGCGTTCGTCGCGCGCGCGTCGAGATAACTTTTGATCAATTCAAAGCCATCGCCGCCGCCGCCGGCGGTAACGACGATCAACGCGCGATTCCCGGCATCGAGTTCGCGGCGAATGACTTGCGGGGGTCGCGTGGCGATGCGGCGACCGAGGTAACCGGTCGGGATTATTTTCGCGGCGGCGGCGGGCGGCATTTGATATTCGCGCACCGGATCGAATACCTCGCGCAAACCGTACAGCAAAATGCGATCGTACACATCGGTGTGCAATTTACGCGCGCCGGTCGCGTCCCATTCCGCGCACGTTGACGCGGGGTCGTCTTCAATATCGCGCATTCCCAGAACAAGATGCGTATGCGGCATCCAGGTTTTGAGGTGTCGCAGAGTCGGAAGCAGTTCGCCTTCGACGCCCGCGGGCGTTTTATCCACGAGAAGCACATCGGGCTGAAACGCTTGGACGGCTTGCAAAATCATTTGCTCGCGCCACGCCATCGTTTGCGCGAGCGAGAGCGGCAGTGCGCGCGCCTTGTAGCGTCCGTCGCTGTGTTTGGAAAGCGCGGGCAGTTTGATCAGATCGAGATGCGGCGGCAGAGCGAACGCGCCGGCAACCATCGAACCGGTGATGAGCAATTGGCGCGCGCCGCTCACATCGCGCGCGACCTGGTCGGCAATCGCGAGCGTGCGGCGAATGTGCCCCAGTCCGAACGTATCGTGCGAGTAATATAAAATGCGTGAATGGCGATTAGGCATAGACGGCTTTCTTCAACTTGTTATCAAATTATACGTCAATCGAGCGTACACAGATTGTTTTCGGATTAAATCTAGTTTAAGCGAACCTTAAATAATTCAAGATAATCTTCGCCCCTACGCATCATCCAAAAATCTGACGCACACCCTTTCGCCATGTTTTGCTTGACAATCCCGGTTCGTCGTGGTATCTTGGGCGCAAACTTGTTGCGGAGTCACAATGTCGTGACCGACATTACTTTTTGGGTCGGATTCAATCGCGTTCCTCAAATCGGTCCCGCGAAAATTCAACGCTTGCGCGATCACTTTGGCGATCTCGCGCGCGCGTGGAATGCCGACGCGTTCGAACTAGTGCGCGCCGGGTTGGATAGCCGCGCGTTGGAAAATCTTGTCCAAACCCGGCAAACGCTCGACCTCGCCGCGGAACTCGAGAAGATCGCGCGCGCGAATGTGCGCGTGTTGACGTTGGACGATCCCGAATATCCGCGCCTCCTCGCGCAGATTCCACTTCCCCCGCCGGTGTTGTACGTCAAAGGCGCGCTCATTGCTGAAGATGAATGGGCGGTCGCGGTTGTTGGCACGCGCCGCGCGAGCGCGTATGGTCGCGAAGCGACGCGGCAGATCGTCGGCGATCTGGTTCGCCACAACATCACGATTGTCAGCGGACTCGCGCGCGGGATCGACGCGGAAGCGCATCGCGCCGCGCTCGATCACCAGGGGCGCACGATTGCCGTGCTGGGTTGCGGCGTGGATGTGATCTATCCGCCGGAGCACGCGCAACTCGCGCAAGAAATTAGCGCGCACGGCGCGCTTGTCAGCGATTATCCGCTCGGCACGCAACCGGATGCGGCGAATTTTCCGCCGCGCAATCGCATTATCAGCGGACTCGCGCTCGGCGCGTTGATCGTCGAAGGCGATGTCGGCACTGGCGCGCGCATCACGATTGAGTACGCGCTCGAGCAAGATCGCGAAACGTTTGCAGTGCCGGGCAATGTGTTCAATCGTACGACAACAAGCCCAAATAAATTAATTCAACGCGGCGAAGCGAAACTCGTAACGTGCGCGAACGACATTCTCGAAGAACTTAATTTGACGATGGTCAAGCAACACCAGGAAGTGCGCGCGGTGTTACCGGCGAACGATGCCGAAGCCGCTCTGCTCAAACATTTGACCGCCGAGCCGATGCACATTGACGATCTGCGCCGCGAAACCGGGTTGCCGATTGCGGCGGTTTCCGCGACGCTCGCGCTGATGGAGTTGAAAGGAATGGTGCGGCAGGTCGGCGGGATGAATTATGTGAGTGCGATAGTTCGATAGTTGAATGGTTGCATAGTTGGATGGTTACCGCGTACGCAACTCTGATTTCAGGAACAGCAATGAAAAAACAAAATGGAAATGTATACGCGTTGATTCTCGCGGGCGGCACGGGCACGCGGTTGTGGCCCCGCAGTCGGCGCGAGCGCCCGAAACAATTACTTTCGCTGTTTTCGGCGCGCACGATGTTGCAGGAAACGTGCGACCGAATTTTGCCGATCATTCCGCCCGCGCACATTTTCGTCGCGACGAATGATGGATACGTGGACGCCGTGCGCGAGCAACTCCCCATCTTGCCGCGCAAAAATGTCATTGGCGAGCCGGAAGGACGCGGCACTGCGCCTTCGATTGGGCTGGGCGCGCTTCATATCGTCAAACAAAATCCCGACGCGGTGATGGTGTCATTGCACGCGGATCATTACATCGAAAAAGCGGATGCGTTTCGCGCCGCGCTGATGCACGCCGCCGAAATCGCGCGGCGCGATTATCTCGTTACGCTCGGCATCCAACCGAATCAACCGGAAACCGGCTATGGCTACATTCAGCGCGGCGCGTTGATCGATACGCTCGATGAACAACCGGTGTATCGGGTCGCGGCATTCGTCGAGAAACCGAACGTCGAAACGGCGGCGCGTTACGTCGCGAGCGGCGAGTACGCGTGGAACAGTGGAATTTTCGCGTGGAAAATTTCGACGTTGTGGCAAGAGTACGAACGCTATCAAGCCGCGCTGTTCAAACAGTTGAAACAGATCGGACGCGCGCTCGGCAAATCGGGTTTTGCCGCGACGAAAAAACGCATCTGGAAAAATGTTCGCAACGAAACGATTGACGTTGGCATTATGGAAAAATCGCGCCGCGTCGCGGTTCTGCCAATTGATGTGGGCTGGAGCGATGTCGGCAGTTGGGCGACTCTGCTCGATCTCCTGCCGGGCGACCAGGAAAATAATGTCGTCGTCGGCGATCACGTCGGCGTGGACACATCATCGTCATTGATCTACAGTCCGAATCGTTTGATCGCGACGGTCGGCTTGAACAACATTATCGTCGTGGATACGGATGACGCGATCCTGGTTTGTCCGAAAGATCGCGCGCAAGAAGTGAAACGGTTAGTGGACGCGTTGAAGCAGAATAACAAGCACAAGTATTTGTGATTGCCCAGACAAATTGGACGCGGACAAACGCGGACAAACGCGGATGATTTTTTATCCGCGTTTGTCCGCGGTCCTCCGCGTCCCATAACGCGTATTGCGTGAGGTTGAAATGGCGGAACCGGAATTTCAGGCGCGTGAGATTTTGGAATGGGAGTTTGAGTACGCGCGCGGCACGGCGGAGCAATCCCAGGATGATCGCACCGCGATTATGAATTTGTATCTCGTGCTGGTCGGCGCGGTCGGCTCGGTTACGATTGCCCTGCCACAACTCGGCGGCGCGGACGTGCCGCGTGAAGCGTACGGCGTTTTGCTCGGCGCGATTGCACTGATCGGTTTTTTCGTCGTAATGACGCTCGTGCGGTTGCGCCAGGCGTGGTACGACAGCGCGCGGATGATGAATCACATCAAGGATTTTTATCGCGCGAAATTTCCAGAGATTGACGCGGTGATGCGTTGGCGCACCGCGACGATTCCCGCGCCGGGAAAATTGTGGAGCATCACCTTCAACCTGGCTTTGCTCGTGATGTTGACCGATAGCATCGCGCTCGCGATGGCGATAAATTTTTTCGAGCCGACAATTGTGCGAAACGATTATCTCGCCGAAATTTTTCTCGGCGCAATGTACCTCGCGTGGCAACTGTGGTATTATTTTTTCCAACTGCCGGTCAAGCCCGATGCCGCCGATAAAGTTTGAGCACGCACAGTTCGGTTCGATTGTCGCGAACGGCGTGCGCTACGATTACGATCTCATCCTCACCGCCGCGGGCGAAATCCGCGCGCGCCCGAAACACCTCAGCAAAAAGTACGGCGGCTGGCACACGATCCTCGGTCCCGAAGAAATTAAATTCGCGCTCGCCGGCGCGCCGAAAATTGTGTTGATCGCGACCGGGCATTTCGGTGTTCTGCCGATTCACGCGCAAACGCGCGCGTTGATCGCGCAACTCGGCATCGTGCTGGAATGTGCGCGCATCCATCGCGCGCTGGCGCGGTACGATGAGTTGGCGCGCGCGGGCAAACGCGTCGCGATGATTTTGCATTTAACCTGCTGAGACAGCCCTGTGCCAACTCTGGTGCGATCAAAATTTTTCCCACCGATACAAAAGAACACGGATGTCTTTTATTGTTTTTTCGTAACTGCTCAGCCCATGTCATTGCGAGCGGTTTTCCCTGGCACTTGCGTTCCCGCCAGGGCAAGTGTGCGAAGCAATCCCCGACCTGGTCGATCCGGATTTGCAACGCGGGGATTGCTTCGTCGGCAAAAACCGCCTCCTCGCAATGAGTAGTTACGTTTTTTCTATCCGTGTTCCTTTGAATCCGTGGGGAGATTTTGACGATGGTGTTGTTACAGAAATTTTTTTCTAATTGACATTCTCCCGCGCTCGCGTTAAAATGCCGTTAGAACTCAAGCACAGCACCAGCGAATTTTCTCCTGCGATTACGCATCACCCCGCGATGCGAATCATATAAACCGATTTCACATCCCCAAATTCCAAAGGAGGAAAAAATGGCGTTAGGTGGTTTTGCAAACAAGGTCGCGCACATTGATCTTTCGACTCGGCAGGTAATGCACGAGCCGATCCCCGAAGAATGGGCGCTCAAGTACATCGGCGGACGCGGGCTCGGCGTGCGCTATGTGCTCGAAAATGGCGCGCAGGTTGATCCGCTCAGTCCCCAAAACATTTTGTGCTTTATGAACGGTCCGCTCACCGGCACCGAAGCGAACATGAGCGGTCGCCTCGCGGTCGTCACCAAATCGCCGCTCACCGGCACCGTGACGGACAGTCATCACGGCGGATGGTCTGCCGCGCGTTTGCGCTGGTCGGGGTACGATGGCTTGATCTTTCGCGGCAAAGCGGACAAGCCGGTGTACATCTTGATCCACGATGGCAAAATCGAAATTCTCGACGCCGCCGAAGTGTGGGGCAAGGGCGTGCACGACACGGTCAAATTTTTCCAAAACAAGTACGGCGAAAAAGATTTGAGCGTGATGGCGATTGGACCCGCCGGTGAAAAACTCGCGCGGTTCGCGTGCTGGATCAACGAGATGGATCGCGCGAGCGGACGCGGCGGCACCGGTTGCGTCGGCGGAAGCAAGAATCTCAAAGCGATTGTGATCAAGCAAGAGAAAAACATTCCGCGCCGAAAAACATTCCGCGCCCGCACGATGTGGAAAAATGGAAAGAGGCGCACAAAAAAGCGCTTGCGGAAATTATGGACGAGCGCGTCGTAACCGCGCCGCGCAAGGGCGGGCTTTCGGTGTACGGCACGAATGTGTTGATGAACCTGATCAACCCGATTGGCGCGATGCCGACGCGCAATTCGCAGGACGTTTATTTTGAAGGGCACGAAAAAATCAGCGGCGAGTACGTGAAACAAAATGTGCTCGTGGATGATCCGACGTGCCACGCGTGTCCGGTCGCGTGCAAAAAAGAAGTCGAGATCAAGGAAGGTCCCTTCAAAGGGTTGCGAATGGAAAGCGTCGAGTACGAATCGGCGTGGGCGTTCGGCGCGAACTGCGGCAACGATGATATCGCGAGCGTCGCCAAGTTGATCGACCAGTGCAACGATTACGGTTTCGACACGATTGAGATGGGCAATGTGCTTTCCGTATATCAGGAAGCGACGCAACGCGGCTATGTCAACGGCGCGGGCGGTTTGAAATTTGGCGACTATATGCAGATGGTCGAAACCGTCTCCAAGGTCGCGGCGCGCGAAGGCATCGGCAATGTGTTGGCGGAAGGCACGATGCGCGCGGCAAAGTCGTGGGGACATCCCGAAATCGCGATGACGTGCAAGGATCAAGCGATCCCGGCGTACGATCCGCGCGGCTTGAAAGGGATGGGCATTGTGTACGCGACGAGCAATCGCGGCGCGTGCCACTTGCGCGGTTACACGCCCGCGGCTGAAGTCGTCGGCAATGTGTTGGGTCCGGCGACCGTGAGCGATCCGCTCGCGTGGAAAGGCAAAGGCGATCTCGCGGCGATCTTCCAAAACGTGCACGCGGTAACCGATTGTCTCGATGTGTGCAAGTTCGCGACGTTCGCGGAATCAATGGACACATTCGCGGCGCAGTACACCGCGTACACCGGCGTCGAGATGTCTGGCGGCGACCTGGTCAAAGCCGGGGAGCGCGTCTACAATCTCGAACGGTATTACAACAATCTCGCCGGGTTCCGCGAAGGATCGGACACTTTGCCGGAACGATTCCTCAAAGAACCTTCGACGCAAAAAGGATCGAAAGGGCACGTCTGCGAACTCGACCTGATGCTCGAAGAGTACTACACAGCGCGCGGTTGGGTGAACGGCGTGGTGCCGGAAAGCAAGTTGAAGGAGTTGGGGATTTTGTAACCCAGATTTCCGAAGTCTGAGAGACTTTGGAAATCTCGCGGGGGCGATTGCGCGAGTGATCGCCCCTTTTGTTTAGACTTTAGACTTCCGAAGTTTTCAAAACTTCGGAAGTTTACGAGGAACAATGAATCAAAAACAACTCGAAGCGTACTTGTGGGGCGCGGCAAATATCTTGCGCGGACTTATTGACGCCGCCGATTTCAAGCAATATATTTTCCCTTTGCTCTTCTTCAAACGCATCAGCGATTTGTGGGACGAGGAATACCAGCAAGCGTTAGCCGTAAGTGGAAATGATTTGGATTATGCCGAGTTCCGCGAACAGCATCGTTTTCAAATTCCGAAAGGATGCCACTGGAAAGACATCCGCAAGAAAACGGTCAACGTGGGTGAAGCGTTGCAAAAGGCGTTGAACGGAATCGAAAAAGCCAACTTTGAAATGTTGCACGACGTTTTTGGCGACGCGCAATGGACGAACAAACGCCGCATGAGCGACGAGAAAATGCTCGACCTCATCGAGCATTTCAGCCAGATAGATTTGACTGTCGCCAACGTGCCGCACGATGTGATGGGCGAAGGGTACGAATACCTCATCAAGAAATTCGCGGACGATAGCGGACACACCGCCGCGGAATTTTACACCAATCGCACCGTCGTCAAACTGATGACGATGATTACCGATCCGCAACCGGGTGAAAGCGTGTACGACCCCACTTGCGGGAGCGGCGGCATTTTGCTCAACAGCGCGCTCCACGTCCAAGAGCAAGGCAAGGAATATCGCACGCTGAAACTGTACGGACAGGAATTGAATCTCATCACGTCAGCGATTGCGCGCATCAATATGTTTATGCACAACGTGGACGAGTTCTTGATTGTGCAGGGCGATACGCTGGACAATCCGCAAATCTTGGAGAACGATGCGCTGAAACAATTCGACGTGATTATGGCGAACCCGCCGTACAGCGTGAAACGCTGGAATCAAGCCAAATGGATGAACGATCCGTTTAGCAGAAACATTTGGGGCACACCGCCGCAAGGGTGCGCCGATTATGCGTTTCAACAACACATCATGAAAAGTTTGAAACCGGATACCGGGCGATGCGTGGTGTTGTGGCCCCACGGTGTCTTGTTCCGCGATGCCGAAAGCGACATCCGCCGCAAGATGATTGAGCAGGATTACGTGGACGCAGTGATTGGCATGGGCAAGAATTTGTTTTACAACAGCAGTATGGAAAGTTGCCTGCTGGTGTGCCGCATGAAAAAACCGAAAGAGCGCAAGGGGAAAATCATTTTTATCAACGCCATAAATGAACTGCGAATAGACCGAACCAACGCCTGGCTTGAACCACAACATATCAAAAAAATCAGTGATACTTACTGGAAGTTCAAAGATGTAGAAGGCTTTGCTAAAGTGATGAGCAGCAAAGAAATACTATCAGAAAATGACGGGAACTTGAAAATTGCCCTCTATGTAAAGCCTATAGCCGAAATTCAACAAGAATCTATTGAAGAACTTCGGTCAGAACTTGATGCAACCAACAAGGCATACAACAAAGCAATTAACAACCTGTTTAATAAATTAAGCGACATCGGATTATGAGCAAAAGCAAATTGATCAAGAACGCGGAAAACAAATTTCGGCTGGGTGAAGTTGCCACAGAAATTAAGGCGGGTTTTTCTTGTGGCAAGTTTGAATTAGACAAAGGTGATATTCCGCATTTGAGGCCGATGAATATTGATAACGACTGCAATTTAACTTGGGAAGGAACAAAATATATTTCACTTGATTTCTTTAAAGACAAAGTGGATTATAGTTTAAAGAAGGGTGATATACTTTTCAACAACACAAATAGCACTGAATGGGTTGGGAAATCTTGCTATATTAGCAATGATTATGAATGTGGATTCTCCAACCACATGACAAGAATAAGAGTAAACGAGAAAATTGCAGACAGTTATTACTTATCCCAATTGCTTTTTGGAATGTGGAAAAACAGGGTCCTCGAGTCATACTGTCATAAGTGGGTTAATCAATCGGGTATCAATACGGAAATACTGTCAAATATACCCATCTTACTTCCGTCCCTTGACGAGCAGGCGCGTCTTGTAGAACTCTTCCAAAGCATTGAGCAGAGCATCGTCCGCGCGCAGGCGCAGGAAGGGAATCTAAAAGCCCTGCGAAAAAAGTTGAGCAATGGCTTGGCAAGCCAGAAACCCGCCTTTGGCAATTTGCTCTCATCCAAGAATTGCCAGCCGCGCAAATTTGCCAATCTCGCTGATTGCATCGAGCAACACGATAAAACGCCACTGGAAAACGGTATCGCGCGTTTCGTTGGCTTGGAAAATATTCAAGCCGAAAGTTTTCAAATTCAAGGTTGGGGTAATATCGCAGAGGGCACAACTTTTACTAAACGCTTTGCCAAAGGCGACGTGTTGTTCGGCAAACGCCGCGCGTATTTGAAAAAAATTGCAGTCGCGGATTTTGACGGAATTTGCTCAAGCGATATTCTGGTCTTGCGCGCAAAAACAGAAACAATTTTGCCCGAGTTGCTACCGTATTACGCCAGCAGTGACGCGTTCATCAATCACGCCATTAGCACATCGGCAGGTTCGCTTTCGCCGCGCACCAAGTGGAGAGATTTGGCGGAATTGGCATTGTCCGTTCCTGAAATGCAAGCGCAGAAAAAGATTGTGGGAGTGTTCCAGCAAATCGAAACGACGTTGGCGCAACTCCGCGCCCAAACGCACACGCTGAAAACGCTCAAGCAAAAATTGTTGAACGAAATTCTAGGAGGATGAAATGAAACACGAACTGATCGGTGAATTGTTTCAAAAATTTGAACAAGCGTGCTATTTGTACAACGAGATGGAATGTTGGAGCGCGCGCGAACTACAGGAGATTTTGGGCTATGCCAAATGGGATAATTTCAAGAACGCTATCGAAAAGGCGAAAAAATCCTGCGAAAATGCGGGCATTTCTGTTTTGGATCATTTTGCCGATGTCGGGAAAATGATCGAGATTGGCAAGGGCGGACAAAGAGAAGTAGACGACCTTGCGCTTACCCGCTATGCGTGTTACCTCATCGCGCAAAACGGCGACCCCGCCAAAAACGAAATTGCGTTTGCCCAAACCTATTTCGCTGTGCAAACGCGCAAACAGGAAATCATCGAACAACGTTTATTAGAAGTGGATCGTGTTTCAGCGCGCGCAAAATTGTCTAAATCGGAAAAGAAATTGTCCGGCATTATTTACGAACGCGGTGTGGACGATCAGGGTTTTGCCGTCATTCGCTCCAAAGGCGACCAGGCATTATTCGGCGGCTATTCGACAAACGAGATGAAGAAAAAATTGGCGGTGCCGGACACCCGACCACTCGCCGATTTTTTGCCCACGCTGACAATCAAAGCAAAAGATTTTGCGACCGAGTTGACCAGCCACAATGTAATCGAAAAAGATTTGAATGGCGAGCCAGCCATCTCGACGGAACATGTCGAAAACAATCAAGCCGTTCGCAAAATGTTGATCGAGCGCGGGGTCAAACCCGAAGCGCTCCCGCCCGCCGAAGATGTCAAGAAGGTGCAACGCAAACTAGAAGGCGACGAAAAGAAATTGTTGAAAGACGTCAAAAAGCAAAAGGGATAAATATGTCATTCAACGAACTCAACAGCGTCGAGCATTTTATTATTCACACGCTCACGGGCGTGAACCTAAACGCGGCGCGCGCGGGCGTGGTCAAGGAAGAATCGGTTGGTTACAGCGCGGCGACCTGGCGGTACGTGCCGAGCGAATTGCTCGCGCGCGAAACGACGGACGTGTTCGTCGAAAAAGAACTCAAAGACGCGCTCTGCCGCTTGAACCCGGACATTGCCGCGCAACCCGAACGCGCCGAAGAAGTCATCCACAAACTACGCGCGATTCTCATTTCGGTTGGCAACGTCGGCTTGGTGCGCGCGAACGAAGAATTCGCGCGCTGGCTTCGCGGCGAAGTCAGTTTGCCATTCGGTAAAAATAATACCCACGTTCCTGTGCTCTTGATGGATTTCGACAACCTTGCCAACAACTCGTTCATCCTCACGCATCAATTCAAGATCACGGCGCGCGAAGCAAAAATTCCCGATGTGGTCTTGCTGGTCAATGGGATTCCGCTCGTTGTCGGCGAAGCCAAAACACCGGTGCGCCCCGCGATCAGTTGGCTCGATGGCGCGTACGACATCAACGTCATCTATGAAAACGCTGTGCCGCAATTGTTCGTGCCAAATGTTTTTTCGTTTGCGACCGAAGGCAAAGAATTGTTCATCGGCGGAGTCAGAACACCGTTGGAATTTTGGTCGCCGTGGCGCATCGAGGCAGAACGCGACGAGCTCGTTCAATTCGTGGGCTTGCAAGACGTGGGAAAACAATTAACGCACTTGCTCAAACCATCCACATTGTTAGACATCCTGCAACACTTTACAATCTACGCCACGGATGGTAAAGGCAAAAAAGTCAAAGTAGTTTGCCGCTATCAGCAATACGAAGGCGCGAACGCGATTGTTGAGCGCGTGGTGGAAGGCAAAATCAAAAAAGGACTCATCTGGCATTTCCAGGGTTCGGGCAAATCGTTGTTGATGTTGTTTGCCGCGCAAAAACTCCGCCGGCAACCGGTCCTCGGCAATCCGACCGTGCTGATTGTGGTAGATCGGATTGATCTCGACACGCAAATCGCGGCGACCTTCAACACCGCCGACGTGCCGAATATGGTTACGACGAACAGCATCAAAGAATTGCGCGACTTGCTCGAAAAAGACAGTCGCAAAATTATCATCACGATGATTCACAAATTCAAAGACGCGGATCCCGATCTGAACGCGCGTGAAAATATCGTTGTGATGGTTGACGAAGCGCATCGCACACAAGAAGGCGACCTGGGACGCAAGATGCGCGCGGCTTTGCCGAACGCATTTTTGTTCGGGCTCACCGGCACGCCGATCAACCGAGCCGATCAAAACACATTCTGGGCGTTCGGCGCGGCGGAAGACGCGCACGGCTATCTGAGTCGTTACACATTTCAAGAAAGCATCCGCGATAACGCGACTCTGCCTCTGCATTTTGAACCGCGTCTGCCGGACTATCACATTGACAAAGAACATCTCGATGTTGCCTTCAAAGAAATGGCAAACGATTTGAGCGAAGACGACCGCAATCGCTTGAGCGAGCAAGCGGCGAAGATGTCGGTTTTTCTGAAATCGCCGGAACGCGTGAGGTTGATCGCGCGCGATATCGTCGAACATTTTCAACAGCGCGTCGAGCCCGAAGGGTTCAAGGCGATGATCGTCACGCCGGATCGTTTCGCCTGCGTGCAGTACAAAGAAGAACTGGATAAACTCCTGCCCGCCGAGGCGAGCCAGGTTGTCATCAGCACATCCGCGAATGATGCGTTGGAGTTCAAACAACGCTGGAGCATGGACAAAGACCAACAGGAAAAAGTCGTTGAGAAATTTAATGATCCTGACGCGCCGCTGAAATTTTTGATTGTTACCGCAAAATTGTTGACGGGTTTCGACGCGCCAATTTTGCAAACGATGTACCTCGACAAGTCGCTCAAAGACCACACCCTATTGCAGGCGATTTGTCGTACTAATCGTTTGTTTCCCAACAAAACGTTTGGCAGAATTGTAGATTACTTTGGCGTCTTTGATGATACCGCGCAAGCGTTGGCGTTCGATGAAGAAACCGTCCGCCTGGTCATCACCAACTTGCAGGAATTGCGCGACAAATTACCCCAAGTCATCGCGGATTGTCTCGCGCATTTCGCTGGCATGGATCGCAACATCGGCGGCTTTGAAGGATTGCAAGCCGCGCAAGAGCGCATCAACTCCAACGAACAGCGCGATGCCTTCGCCAAAGATTTCAGCGCGTTGTCCAAACTCTGGGAAGCGCTTTCACCCGATGCGGTGTTGAATCAATATCAAAAAGATTACAAATGGCTCTCGCAAGTTTACACTTCGGTCAAGCCATCGTCTGACGATAACGGCAGATTATTGTGGCACGCTTTGGGCGCGCAAACGACCAAATTGATTCACGAACACATTCACGTCGCCGGGATCAGTCACGATATGGAAGAAATGGTGTTGGACGCGCAGGTGATTGACAACTTGATGAACAAGCGCGACCCACGCGAAGCGCAACGGATCGTCAAGATTTTGGTTGGTCGTTTGGGCAGACATTCCAACAATCCAATTTTTCGAGAGTTAAGTGAGCGTCTCGAAAATTTGCGCGCCAAAGCCGAACAAGGGTTGATCAGTAGCATCGAGTTCATCAAGCAATTGTGCGAAATCGCCCGCGACACGTTGCAAGCCGAAAAGCAAGCCGATCCAACTGACTCGCGTAAATCCGCCAAAGCCGCACTCACTGAATTGTTTCTCGAAATGAAAACCGACCAAACCCCCGCGATTGTCGAGCGCATCGTCAACGACATTGACGCGATTGTAAAAGTTGTCCGCTTTGATGGTTGGCAAAACTCAACCCAGGGCGAACGCGAAGTCAAAAGAGAGTTACGGAGAATTATCTGGGTGAAATATCAAATCAAGGATGAAGAGTTGTTCAATCGGGCGTACGAGTATATTCGGGAATACTATTGATTTCAGACTTCCGAAGTTTCCAAAAACTTCGGAAGTCTGAAAGTTTGATCGCTATGAAACTATCCCGCCTAGAAGCCGGCTTGCGCGTCGTCATCGCGTTCAACGAAGCGTTCAACCAGTCGCCCGATGCTCGTCGCGAGATCGAGCAAATTTTTGGTTTGGGGATTCGATGTGTGATGCGCTGGAAATGCGAATGGGTAGATGCGTCCGGGAAAAAAGAACACCGGCGCGGCGCGGATATTTTCCAACTGCGAAACGGTTTGATCTGTGAACAGCTATCGTACACGAAGGGATAGTGCTTCAAAAATCGCGAAGGAGAAAAATGCAAACGGGGCAAGCAACACCCAAAAATATAGACGAATACATCGCGGGATTTTCACCGGAGGTTCAAGCGATTCTTGAGAAAATCCGGTTGACGATTCGTAAAGCCGCGCCCGACGCAAAAGAAAAAATCAGTTATCAAATGCCGACCTTTACGCTGAATGGCAACCTGGTTCATTTCGCCTCGTTCAAAAATCACATCGGGTTTTACCCGGTGCCGAGTGGGATCGAAAAATTCAAAAAAGAGTTAGCAGGTTATGCGAGCGGCAAGGGTTCGGTGCAGTTTCCACTCGATCAACCAATTCCGTATGGCTTGATTAGCAAGATCGTCAAGTTCAGGGTAAAAGAGAATTTGGCAAAAGCAAAAGGGAAGAAACGAAGGTGAACAGTTCGCAAAGAAAATTAAAAATGTCAAAACGCAATATCGGACAGGAAATCCTGCAAAGCATTCGTGATATCAAGCAGTACAAAGCCGGCGCAAAAATTTTGCGGGTTCACACCTTGAAGACACCGCCGCCTCCACCAGGCATTCGTTCCAAATAAAAGTTATTGCGTGCCAATCAACCAACACGGCGAGAGAAATATTTCTCTCGCCGTGCATTTTTTTATCCGCGTTCATCCGCGCGCGAAGCGATCCGCGTCCCATTCCATTTCAGATCGCCGCGACTGCCGGGCGCATCAAGATCACTTCATCGCCCTCGCAAATCGGCGCGGACAGTCCGCCGAGAAATTTTGCGGATCGTCCGTTGATCAAAACGCCGGAGCGAAACACAAATTGATCGCGCGCGCGCGAAGCGAACACCAGATCGCGCAAATCGTAACGCGCAAAGATCGCGGTGAGTAAATCGTCGAGCGTCGCGCCCTCGAATGTAAACTCGGTTGAGCCGATGCCCGCGCGCGCCCACATTTCGCCGGTGAATTTCACGGTAACGCGCGTCATCATCCACCGCCCACCGGCGGAAACACGTCGAGCGTATCCTCTGCCTGCACCGGCGTTTCCAATCCCGCCGGCAAATGCACCGATTGGCGTCCGTTTACAAAAACTTTGATGTGACTTTTGAGCGCGCCGGGCGCTTGCCACATTTCCGCCGCGAGGTCCGGCTTGTCCTGGGTCGCGGCTTGCAGAACGCGCAGAACCGGCGCCGGTGTCGGCAAACTCACCTCGATCGTTTTACCGCCGGCGAGCGGGCGCAGAGTCGCGTAAAAATTGACGTGCATTATTTCCTCTGAAAACGTACGGCAATTTTCCAAATTGCCTCCGGCTGAAAGGCAAATTGGAAATTTGCCGTACAACTTACGGACACTGAATCAACGCTTGCGCCCACAGGCAACCGCCGCACACCGGGAATTTGTTGCCGATGCAATCTTCCTCGTTCGAGTCGAGCAGATCGCAACCGCCGCAGAACGAGCAGGGCGCGAACGCGAAACTGTGCACGCGTTCGCGATACGCGACGTAACCAGGATCGTTCCACAACGCGAGCAAACTTTTCTCGCCGACCTTGCCGATGATGTGCCGCTTGAGCAAGCGTTCGCGTTTGCGGAGAAACGTCGTGTGCGTGTGCAGTAACGGAATGCACGGCGCGACACCGCCATCCCAGCCAATCGCCATCGCACCGCTCTCGATAAAATTGCACACATCATTCGAGCCGCCGAAATTATTTCCGGCAAACGTAACGTTCCAGCCGCTCGTGATCGCGCGGAAAAACGGTTCGCGCGTCAGATCGTTCAGATCCATTTTCGGAATGCTCAACCGCGGCAACCACTTGGACGGCAAGTACGCGATGTTGTTGAGCGCGCCGGTGTACAGCGTTTCCTTGTTCATCTCGCGATCATACGGCAGAATATTGCTGACCATAAACCGGCGCGCGCCGACACTCGCCGCGATCTTCAACACTTCCGGCAAATCGTGAATGTTGCGTTTCATCGCGACAAAGTTGATTCCGATTTCCGGCATCGGGCGAAACGAGTGGTGGCGCAAACTGCGGAACGTTTGCAAATTTTCAAGCACACGCGGCAGTTCCGCGCCGAGTCGCACATCTTCGTAACTTTCCGGTCGCGCGCCATCAATCGAAACCCACAACGTTTCAATGCCCGCATCAATCAATCGTTTGGATCGTTCCGCGTTGAGCAAAATCGCGTTTGTGATGATTTCGACCGGCGCGCCAATCGCGCGCACGCGTTCGATCATCTCGATTGTTTTCGTGTGAAACAACGGCTCGCCAATGCCGCCAAAAAAAACGAGCGGGCGCGGCGTGATTTGTTGCAAGCCATCCAAAATGTGTTCGAACGTTGCGCGCGACATTTTGCCGAGCGGTTCGTCCCAGATATTTCGCATACAGGTAACGCAAGTAATGTTGCACCGGTTCGTCGGCTCGATGTACACTTTGGCGAGTTGCGACACGGGGCGATGCAGACGCAGATTGTTTGCCAGGTCTTGTACGCGCAAACGCGCGCCCGGCACTAGCCCAAATCGTTCGACCATTTCCGGCGGCATCACCAAACGTCCTTGCGCGTCCACCTCCGCCCATATTGCTCGATTGTCGTCCATTGATTTTTCCTCTCGCAAAATAATTTTGCAAATCTATTGTATCCCAAATCGCGCGATTCGCAAGAGACAAAAATCGCATCTAGAAAATTTTGGACGGGTTGACTTGAACGCGTTTTAGTTTATACTGACGCTAGATTCGTGGAGGTCGCATCGTGGAACAAATTCGGTTCGAATGGGATCCGGTCAAAGCCGCGAAAAATTTCCGCAAGCACGGTGTTTCATTTCCAGAAGCCGCGACCATATTTAATGATCCCGATTTTATCACGGTGATTGATGATGAGCACTCTATTGATGAAGACCGTTTCATCACCATAGGTTTATCGAACCAAGGTAGACTGTTAATGCTCGCGCACACCGACGCGCCCGGGATCATTCGAATCATCAGCGCGCGCAAAGCGACCCGATCAGAAGGAGAATTTTATGCGAAAACCGAGTAACCGCGATGACTATGAATTGCGTGACCAATACGATCTGTCAAAAATGACGATTGTGCCGAAAGGCAGATATGCGCCGCACCGACGCGTCGGTAAAAATGTTGTCGTGCTTGCGCCCGATGTCGCGCAAGTGTTTTCAAGCGACGCGACGGTGAATGCGGCTTTGCGTTTGGTGATTCAAATGAACCAGGTAACACGCAAGCGCGGCAACAAGACCGGGCGTGCGTCCAAATCGAGACCGCGCGTTAATTCACCCGCGCGACTCTCTGTGCGCGCAACGACTTAAAAGACACTCCGAATTTTCGGAGTGTCTTTTTTCACGCGAAAACTATTCAACGATCCCACTAACGCGCATCACTTGCCATGTGACAGTTTTTATATTTCTTGCCGCTTCCGCACCAGCACGGATCGTTGCGTCCAATTTTTGCGCCAGCCGATGCGTTTACCGGTTTGCGCGCGGGCTCGACTTTTTGTTTCGCGCTTTCCGTTTTTTGTTTTGCAGTTTCCACTTTTGGAGAACTGACGACTGCTTTCTGAGTACTCGCGCCGGCTTCTTCGACCGCCTGCCGCGACGCGCGATCACGCGCTTCACTGGCGAGCCGCGCGAAACCGCGATACTGGTACGTGAACGCATACGACACAACTTGCGACCGAATCCGCGCGTACAAATCTTTGAACATCTCCGCGGCGCTCCGTTGATATTCGACAAGCGGATTGCGTTGACAGTACGCTTGCAAGCCGATGCCTTCGCGCAATTGCTCAATCGCGGTGAGATAGTCCACCCACAAATTCGTAACGACGCTCAGCATCAACTCGCGCAAGAGATCGTTGAACGTTGCCGTACCGCCGCGCACCGTTTCGATTTGCGCCAACGATTTAGTCCAGTACGCGATGACCTGGTCGCGCAACGCGTCGCGATTCGTTACGTCGAGTTTTTGCGCGGCGAGATACGTCCACGCGAAACGCGGCACGAGCACTTCCAACCGCCGATGCGTACGCGAATCAAACGCCGCCGTGCGCGTGTGCGCGAGATTGAACAACACGAACGCGAGCCGCGTGCCGCGCGCATCGTCCGCGCTCTTGACGCGCTCCGCCAATTCGCGTTCCATCTCGTCGAGCAATTTTTCCGCTTGCTTGGTGTATTGCTCGTCGAGCATCGCGGCGAGATCATCGCGCACCGCGTCAAAGTTGAGCGCGCCGTCCGGCTTCCAACGAAACTCGACCGGTTGCCCAATGCGTTTACTCACGCGCCGCGTGATTTGCTCGACCGTGCGCGCATCGAACGCGCGCCGCGCCGCGTCCACGATATCGCGCTGGCTTAACTCGACGCCGCGCTCCACGCGCAATTCGATTGGCAACCCGGTTGTTTGACCCAACGCTTGTGCGAGCGCGCGCGCATCGAGCGCGCGATTTTGTTCGCGCGCTTCATCCTGAATTGTCTTGAGCGAATTCTTGGTCAGGTCTTCGATTTCATCCCAGCCGATTTTGTATTGTTGCTGAAACGTCTCGACCGCTTCCGGCACAAGCGTGTCGGTGATGTAATCGCGATGCGCTTCGAGCGCGGCTTGCGCGGCATCGAGAATTTTTTCTGCGGACGCGCCTGCCCCTTCGACTCCGCTCAGGGCGCGCGCGACCAGGTCGAGCGAGAACGGCGACCAGAATTCAGTTTCGTTCAGATAAAAACCGGGGAGGAGCGAATCGAGATGTGCGAGCACGCGCGGCGCGTCATTCACATCGCCCTTGAGCGTCTCCGCCATAATGCGATTGATTTCTTCCTCGAACCAATCGCGCAAATCGTCGCGCAAATCCGCTTTCGTCAAAATGCGATAACGTTGCCCGTAAATAATTTCGCGTTGCTTGTTTAGCACATCGTCGTAATCGAGCAGGTGTTTGCGAATGTCAAAATTGTAACCCTCCATTTTGACTTGCGCCTGCTCCAACGATTTGCTCACCCAATCGTGTTCGAGCGGAATGTCTTCCGTCCACACGCGATCCATCAAACTCTTGCCGCCCATTCGGCGCATAATTTCATCTTCGAGCGAAACGTAAAAACGCGATGCGCCCGCGTCGCCCTGGCGTCCCGAACGCCCGCGCAGTTGATTGTCAATGCGCCGCGCCTCGTGGCGTTCCGTGCCGACGATTCTCAATCCGCCGAGTTCGCGCACACGCGCGCGGTCAAGAATGTATTTTTGAAAACGCTGAACGTGCTCGACATCGAGCGCGTATTTTTCCGGCGGAATTTTTGCGAGCGCGTCCGCGATTTGATCGAACGTGAGATTGTACGGATCAATCCCTTCGCGATGCAGAACGCGTCCGACTTGTGCAATCGTTTCTTCGGACAGTTCGCCGCCGAGTTTAATGTCCACGCCGCGCCCCGCCATATTCGTCGCGACCGTGATCGAGTGCGGCTCGCCCGCGCGCGCGATGACGTGCGCCTCGCGTTCGTGTTCTTTCGCGTTCAAAACCTGGTGCGGAATTCCGCCGCGCAAAACATCCGCGAGTTGCGCCGAATCCACCGCGAACAGCTCGCGCAGGGTCGCGAGATTTTCAACCGCGAGCGGATCCACATTCACGCCGAGTTTTTTCGCGAGCGCGTTCACGTCTTGCTCGCGCAACGCGAGTCGCTTGATGATCACATCGAGATCGCTCGCGCGCACGCGAAATTCATCGCGCACAGTTTCAACATCGCCGAGCGCATCAATCAACGCGCGATTGACGTTGAGCATTTCATCGCGCGCCAAGCGCAATTCCTGATACACTTGCGACGCGAGATCAAACGCCAATCCAAATTTCGACGCGATTTTCGCGAGGTCGTCGGGATGCGCCGCGATTTCCTCGCACAGCGCGTCCGCGCTATCAAGCCGCAAATCCAGTTCGATCAAGCGCACGGCAAAATCAATTTCGCGTTTGCTAATTTCATCGAGTTCTTTTTGATCCCTGTCGCTCAAGTTCGCGGATTTATCTTTGCCGCGCGCGCGCGTTTTCAAGCGCGCGAGTTCGCGCACGTCCACTTTGAATTTGCGCGCGGTCTCGTTCACGCGGCGCACATCGTACGCGTGAAACAACCGTTGCGCCAAAACTTCTTCGTAATTTTCCGGCACATCGTCGAGTGTGCGCGACAAGAATGTTTTAAGCGTGCCGCGTTGTTTGTCGCTCAATTCGTCGTTCGTTTCCAGCGCGTTTTGCAAAAGTCGCGTGCGCGCGTACGTTTGCAATTTCGCCGCAGACAAACGTTTGCTCAAGCGTTCCGATGCTTCGACTGCGGCAGTGCCAACAAGCGTCGGCTGACCGCTCGCGTACAACTGCGCGAGTTCGACCGCGACCGCGCGCCATTTCGCTTCTTCGTTGCGATAGATCAAATCGGATTGATCGGTACGACGCATCGGCTTGTTCGTCGGGATCACGATCACGTCGAGATTGTACACTTTTTGAAATTCGTCTTCTTCGGTTTTCGCCGTGCCGGTCATTCCCGCGAGCCGATGATACAAGCGAAAATAATTTTGCAGGGTCACGGTTGCGTACGTCACCGACTCTTGTTGAATTTGCAAACGCTCTTTCGCTTCGACCGCTTGATGCAAACCGTCCGACCACCGGCGTCCCGCCATCAACCGTCCGGTAAATTCGTCAACGATGATCACCTGACCTTTGCGAACGATGTAATCCTTGTCGCGCTTGAACAAGTATTCCGCTTTCAGCGCGGCTTCGAGGTGGTGCATCGTCTTGGCTTGTTGTGTGTCCACTTCTTCAGCGCGATCCGGATTCGTGAGCCGTGTGTTCAACAATTCTTCAACGCGATCATACCCGGCTTCGGTCAGCGTGATGCCGCGCGTGCGTTGATCAATCGTGAAATCGTCCGGCGCGAGTTTGCGGACGATTTCCGCGAGACGATAGTATTCATCCGACGCTTCGCCCGCGGGACCGGAAATGATCAACGGCGTGCGCGCCTCGTCAATCAAAATGTTGTCCACCTCGTCCACGATCGCGTAATACAATTCGCGTTGCACGCGATCGTCGAGCCGCCACGCCATATTGTCGCGCAAATAATCGAAACCGAATTCGCTGTTCGTGCCGTAGGTGATGTCCGCACGATAAACGTCCTGGCGCGCGCACGCGCGCAGAAAATTTAGTTCGGGCGTGTTCGCTTTGAAACCAGGATCGAACATCAACCCGGCGCCTTCGCCCTGTTGAATGATGCCGACCGAGAGACCGAGCGCGTGATAAATCGGACCCATCCATTGTGCGTCGCGCCGCGCGAGATAATCGTTGACCGTTACGAGATGCGCGCCGCGTCCGAGCAGAGCGTTGAGATAGAGCGGCGCGGTCGCGACGAGCGTTTTGCCTTCGCCGGTTTTCATCTCCGCGATTTTGCCTTCGTGCAAAGTCATCCCGCCGATCAACTGCACATCGAAGTGGCGCATCCCCACGGTGCGAATGCTTGCCTCGCGCGCACACGCGAACGCGTCCGGCAAAATTTCGTCGAGGATCGCGCGTTCTTCTTCGACCAATTTTTTCTGCGCGGCTTTGAGTTGATCGTCCAGCGCGCGGCGTTCGTCCGCGTCGGCGACGATGCTGATCTGGGTTTGCAATTCCGCGACTTGGTGGCGCGACGCGTCGAGCGCGGCGTTCAAGCGCGCGCGAAATTCGTCCGTCTTGGCGCGCAGTGCCGCGTCCGATAATTTTTGCAAGCCGCGTTCGAGCGGATTGATTTTTTCTTCAACGCTTTTGCGAAATCGTTGCACTTGTTTCTCACTGGGATCGCCGGTGAGTTTGGTGTATAAATTTTTGAGCATTTTATTGGTTTATGATTTTGGATTTCAGATTTATGATTTTAGATTTTATTGTCGTCAAATCATAAATCTGAAATCCAAAATTAATTTACGCATCCTTGAGATACTCGCCCACACTCCGCCCCTCGTGCGTGCGCGCGATCGTTTCCGCGAGCAGGGGCGCGATCGGCAGAATCGTAAAATTCTTCAAGCGTTTTTCCGGCGGAATCGGAATCGTATCCGTGCAAATAAATTCTTCGATGGGCGCATCGCGCAATCGTTCAATCGCCGGATTCGAAAGCACCGGGTGTGTGCAAACGGTATGCACGGAACGCGCGCCGCTCCGC
>JACRPR010000008.1:30354-44603 GCA_016223105.1 Chloroflexota bacterium
TTGAGCAAATGCACCGCCTCGGTGAGTGTGCCAGCGGTGTCCACTTCATCGTCCACCAGGATCGCGTTCTTGTCTTGCACATCGCCGATCACGCTGAGCGCTTGCGCTTTCGGATCGTTGCCGATGCGCCGTTTCTCGACGAACGCGAGCGGCAGATCGAGCCGCCGCGCAAAGTTGCGCGCTTTTTTCGCGAAACCGAGATCGGCGGAAACGACGACTGCGTCGGGAATGTTTTTCGCCGCGACATAATCGGTGAGAATCGGGAACGCGGAAAATTCATCGCCGGGAATACTGAAAAATCCTTGAATCTGTCCAGCGTGCAAATCCACCGTCATATAGCGATCCGCGCCGGCGGCGACGATCAAATCGGCGATCAGACGCGCGGTGATCGGAATGCGCGGATAATCTTTTTTATCGCTTCGTCCGTACGCGTAATACGGAATGACCGCGGTGATGCGCCCGGCGGACGCGCGTTTCAGCGCGTCGAGAAAAATCAACAATTCCAAAATGTTGCGACTTACCGGCGTGTTCAATCCTTGCACGATAAAAACATCCGCGCCGCGCACACTCGATTTGAGTTGCACAAAGATATTTTCATTTGGAAAATCAAACACATCGGCATCGGCAACTTCGCCATTGAGTTGCCGGCTAATCGCTTCGGCTAACGGGCGATTACTGCGTCCGCTCAACAACGCCAGCTCGCCGTACATTCTTGCCATTCAAAATCTCCAAAACGTGATCCGTCATTGCGAGCAAAGCGAAGCAATCCCCGCGGTTGCGTCGGAGATTGCTCGCTTCGGCTAGACTTGTACCGCATCGTTCGACTGCGCGTTGCTCCGCTCACGATGCTTCGCAATGACCATCGCGCGATTTATTTTTCTTCAATTGTTACGCTTTGAATCAAATCGCCGCGCGCGATTTTCGCGACGACATCCATGCCTTCCGTCACCTGACCAAACGCGGTGTACGCGCCGTCGAGAAACGGCGTCGCCTCGAGCGTGATGTAGAATTGACTGCCCGATGATTCGCGGCGCGGATTTTGTTGATCGCCCAAGCGCGCCATCGCGATCGCGCCTTTGCTATGTTTGATTTTGATCTCGGCGGGAATCGTGTATCCCGGTCCGCCGGTGCCATCGCCTTTCGGATCGCCGCCCTGGATCACAAAGTTCGGTTCGACGCGATGAAAGGTGAGTCCGTCGTAAAAACCTTCGCGCGCGAGCAAAACAAAATTGTTCACGGTCAACGGCGCGTCCTTCGGATACATCTCGACGACGATATTGCCTTTCGCGGTTTTGATCGTCGCGACGTACAGTTTGTTCACATCAATCCGCATTTGCGGCGCAGACTTGTACATATCCACTCTCCTGGCTGGGGGAATTTTTGCGACACCACCGGCTTGACCCAGCGGCGCATCGGTCGGGCGGCTGGTCGGCGCGGATGCCGCGGTTGGAATTGCGATTGAAGTTGGCGCGGGCGCGGCGGTCGGCGCGGCGCACGCGACGAGCATCAGCGCGAGTACCGCGATCACTCCGCCGAACAAAAAGCATCCCTTGTTCGTCGCGGCGCGCGGTCGCGCGTGCCAATTTTCTTTTTGCATTGCTGTTTGTGCCTCCACAATAAGTTGATCGGTATCTTTGTAATGACTAGCGTACATCAACCGCGCTTTACGCAACGCGGTCAGCGCGTCGTCATAACGTTGCGCGTGTAAATGCGCTTTGCCCTGCCGATACCAGGTCTCGATTTCTTTCATTCGCAGAGCCCATTGCAATTTCGCTTCCGCGCCTTGAATCACGCGATCAAACGCGAGCAGTTGCCGGTACAGCGCGATCGCGCGCTCCCAATCTTCCGCCGTCGCCGCCGCTTCGGCTTGATTCAAAAGTTGTTCGACCTGGTCTTCACTGTTCGTCGCGGATGGATCATTTGTCATTTGTCATTTCTCGTTCAAATGGCATCGGTCATTCAACAACCGCACGCGCGGGCGCGCATTGCCGATCTCAACCCAACTGACCGACGCGTTATCAAACCAAAACGGCAAACGTTTAGTCGTGTCGAAACCGGCGGCGGTCGCGATCAACATTCCGAGCGTGCCGCCGTGCGTTACAAGCGCGATGCGCGCGTCGTGCGAATGGCGCGCGCGGACATCCTCGAGAAACGTTTGGATGCGTTGTTGAAAAACCAGGATGCTTTCTTCGCCGGGCAGATCCACGCGCGTTGTCGAGTGATGCCACGCGGCGTACAAATCGGGATGGCGTTCTCTGAATTCTTCCGCCGTCAATCCTTCGAGTTCGCCGATCCCTTTTTCTTTCAAGCGTTCATCGCAAATCACTTGCGCGCCGATTTTTTGCGCGACGATCTCGGCGGTCGCGCGCGCCCGCGCGAGCGGACTGGCATACAACGCGTCGAGCGACTCATCCGCGAAACGCGTCGCGAGTTGTTGCGCCTGCGCGATGCCGCGCGCGTTCAGCGGCGTGTCGGTGTGTCCTTGAATCCGCCCTTGACTATTCCAATCGGTTTCGCCGTGGCGAATCAAATAGAGATGCAATGTCTACTCCGCTGGCACAAGATTCAATTTACTCACCGCATCCGTTACGTCTTTGGACCAAATGAACAAACGATTGTACGGTTTCACGCGAAAATAATCTTGCGGGAAAAAGATTTCGCGCGTCGTCATATCCGCGCAGTACCGCTCGATCCAACCCTCGCGTTCCGCACGCGACACGGTTTGCCCTTTCACGAGTTTGTCCGTTACATCGAACAGTTTGACGCACATCCGAAATTCGTACCCGGCGAGCGCGAGCGGATTCGCCCACGCGCCGCGCGGCGCGTCGAATGCGGCTTGCCCGGTTTCCTGAAACAAAACCAGGTCGGGATAACCGGGAATGCTGGGATAAATAATCAACGATGCCGCCCAACCGGCTTCGATCATCAACAAGTTGAACGTCGCGCGTTCTTTGCGCGAGAGACGCGCGCGTTCCGCGTCCGAATAATTTGGCGCGATGTACGCGAGCAAGCGACCGTACTGATCGAATTTTTCATCGCCCGTCCACACGAACAACTTGCGTTTCGATCCGTCCGGACGTTTCAATTTTTCATCGAGTAGATTTTTGAAATGTTCGGTCGCGCGATTACCTTGCGTTTCTTGCAGTGACCCGGCAGTGCCGGTGGCGAGTTTCGGATGCAAGTGCGCCGCGAGTCCCGCGCTGATCGGCGCTTTGCCTTGCTGAATCCACTCCGCGAGTTGTTTGAGATTAGCGTCTTGCTTCGACGGTTTCTGATTGCCGGGATAATGCACTTCGGGCGTGTCAATGCTCAACATTCGAATCGCGACCGAGATGGCTGGCGTGTCGCCATCGGTCGCGCCGAGAAATTGATGATCGCCCAACGCATCGAGCGCGAATCCTTGCGGATCCCAAAACAGTTTGACTTGAGACATTTTATCCTCGCTTGAACACGCGCATCACGCGAAGGAAAGATCCGCAACCGGTAATGCGTGTGCTTCTAATCGGCTCAGATTGACCACCCGACTCGCGTGGTCAATATCAATTCCAACCAATTGACCTTCGGCATCAAAATCGAGCACGACGCCGGGCGCGACCTCCGTCGAGTCCACACCTGGTTTTTCTGAAAGATCAATATACAGCGAATCGGTTTCCGAGTAATATTGAAACTTCATCGTTAGATTTCAATTCCTAACACAACCGCCAAAGCGGTCGTGATTTTTTCCATCAGCGGTTCAGATAATTCTCCGATGCGTTGCGTCAATCGTTCTTGCGCGACGGATCGCACCTGAAACGCATCGGCGGCGGAAATTTTTGTCAAACCATTTTCCGCGTCCGGGTCTATTCGCACCATCCACTGCGCGACAGCATAGCGATCTTTCCAATCGGTGATCGGAACGATCACCTTCAGCGGCAAAATTCCAATTGCATCATCGTTGACGATGACCGCTGGACGCGTCTTTTTGATCTCTGCGCCAATCGTTGGATCAAGATTGACCAGCCAGACTTCGCCTCTACGCATGAACGTCCTCGCCATCCAAAGATGTAAAGACGGTCAGTTCAACGTCCGACGAATAATCCGCTAACAGCGCGTTAGCCGCCATCGCCAATGCGCGCTTGCGTTCGACGCGTTGCGACTGAAATGTGGTTGCGCGTTGCAAATCTTGTCCGAGCATTTCCAGCGCGGCTTCGATGAATTTGAGGCGTTGCATTGGTGAAAGTATTTTAAGCTCTTGCAGAATTTCAATTTGCGTCATAATTTTTCCTGCACCAACCTCTCCGCCGCCGTGTACACATCCAACTCGCGCGCCGCGATTTTTTCGACGAGCATCTCAACTTTCGATCCGTTCACGCCGCCGAGCAAGCGCGTCACCAATTCGCGTTGCACAACCATTTCGAGTTCTGCGCGCACGCGCGCGCGTTCGCGTTGCGCGAGCAAATGATTGTCTTCGAGATACGCGCGATGCTTGCCGATCCAATCCACCGCGTCCGCGACGCCTTCGCCTTTGAGCGCGATCGTTTTCAGCACCGGCGGTCGCCAATCATTTTCTTGCATCGGCTTGAGATTCAAATTCATTTCGAGCGCGGCGACCGTCGCGCTCACCTCGTCGTGATCCGCTTTGTTGACAATGAGTAAATCCGCGATTTCGAGAATGCCGGCTTTGATCGCTTGAATGTCATCGCCCAAACCCGGCGCTTGGACAACGATTGTCGTGTGCGCGTTCTTCGCGATATCCACTTCGTTTTGTCCCGCGCCCACCGTTTCGATCAAAACGATTTCAAATCCAGCGGCGTCGAGAATCTTTACCGCGTCCGCCGTCGTGGAGGCGAGTCCGCCGAGATTGCCGCGCGTCGCCATCGAGCGAATGAATACACCCGGATCGCCGGATAAATCTTGCATTCGCAAACGGTCGCCCAAAATCGCGCCGCCGGAAAATGGACTGGTCGGGTCTACGGCAACAATGCCGACGCGTTTGCCGCGTCGGCGGTACTGCTTGGCGATTTCGTTGACGAGCGTGCTTTTGCCGGTGCCCGGCGCGCCGGTGATGCCGATCAGGTGCGCTCTGCCGGTAAAGCGAAAAATCGCGGCGATGATCGCGCGCGCACTTGCCCCACCGCGTTCAACCCCGCTGATCGCGCGCGCAACCGCGCGCGGCTGACCGGCGCGCAATGCGTCAATGTCCACTATGCCCCCGCGCGCGCGCCGATTTGATCGCGAATGAATTGCGCGAGATCCTGGGTCGAAGTGCCAGGACCGAACACCCCGGCGAAACCCATTTGCTTGAGCGTCGGCAAATCGTCTTCGGGAATGATGCCGCCGCACACGAGCAAAACATCGTCCACATTTTTTTGTTTCAATTGCGCGACGATGCGCGGAAACAAATCCATGTGCGCGCCGGACAAGATCGAAAGTCCGACGACATCCACATCTTCCTGAAGCGCGGCTTCGGCGATCATTTCCGGCGTTTGGCGAATGCCGGTGTAAATCACTTCCATCCCCGCGTCGCGCAGTGCGCGCGCAACGACTTTAGCGCCGCGGTCGTGTCCATCTAATCCCGGTTTTGCAATCAATACGCGAATCGGTCGGTCCGTCATTATTTTTTCTCCGCAGTGAGATCGGGCGCATTATACATCAAATCGACGCGATTGGAAATTGTAAGTTGGCGGCTTTGACAATTTAAGAAATTCGCTATAGAATCGCGCCGGACAATTTAAGAGGGGCGATGGCGAAATGGCAGCCGCGACGGACTTAAAATCCGTTGGAGTAATCCTCCGTGTGGGTTCGACTCCCTCTCGCCCCATTTCAGACAACAAGCCGAAATGTAGTATCGGATGATCGATGCGATTTTCGCCCGTCCCAACAGATGGGGAAAGAAACAAAATCAAAACGCGGTAGCATTTTTCTGCTACCGCGTTTTTTATTTTCTCGCTTTCGCGTCTTCCGGCTTCACTTGCTCCAACAATCCTTCCTCACGCAAAAACTCGTACACGTTGAGGCAACCGTGACAACAAAAATTCAATTCGCGTCCGTCAATAATTTTGGCGACCGGCTTGTTCGTAGCGAGTCCGCAATGTTCGCACGTTACCATAGCATCACCGGTCCGAATGAAAGCGAGGGCACGATGTTCGCAACCGCGAGTCCGCGCAAAATCGTTTGAATCGCGAACAGTAAGATCAGCAACGCGGCAACCGATTGCAAACGCCCGCGCAATTGCGGGCTGAGCATATTCGCGGCGAGACCAAATCCCAACAAGGTTGGAATCGTGCCGAGTCCGAACGCGAACATCGTCAGTGCGCCGCCCCAAATTGTTTGTGTGCTTGCCGCGATCACGAGCATCGCGAACACGAGACCGCATGGCAAAAATCCCCACAGCACGCCGAGTCCCAACGTCGCCCACACATTTTGTTTGCCGAGCAGTCCGCGCATTCGTTTCATCGGTGATGCGCCCGATGTGGCGGACGCGATCACGGTTTCAATCGAAGGCAGAACGCCGAGCAAACTGAGCGCGAGCAAAATCATAATCGCACCGACGATGATCGAGAGCGCGCCTTGCGCGCCCATCAATCCACCAAACTGTTCGAGCAATGAGCCGGCAAGTCCGATCAACGCGCCGAAAAATGTGTACGTGAGAATTCGTCCCAGGTGCAATGGCAACAGATTCGCGATGCGCGTCATTAGACTGGGACGCGCGCCATTCGTTGTCGCAAGCGCGGGCTGGCGCGCGGAATAAATCGCGACAATCCCGCCGCACATTCCAAGACAATGCCCGAAACTGCTAATGACACCGGTAACGAACGCGAGCACAATACTACTGATGATGACCATATTTTTCCCGCTAGTCATTGCGAGCGAAGCGAAACAATCCCCAATGGCGCTTGGAGATTGCTTCGCTCCGCTCGCAATGATACACTACATCCACAGATCTAAGAACGCCGATTGTTTTTCACCGCCGCGCTCGATGATGACTTCGATCCGCCAAAAGCCGCGCATCGTAAACATGCCGGTTGCGCGATATTTTCCATCGCCGACCGCTTGCGCGACCGGTTTGTTCGACGGCATCCACATTGCCGGCATCGTCAAATCGAAACTCACTTTTGCGTCCTTGATCGCCGCGCCTTTTTCATCGGTCAGCGCGATGTCGAACGTGGATTGGCGAAAACCGACCGGCGGGTACGGCGCGAGCGTGAACGTTACATTCGTGTTCCCAACTTTTTGCGATGCCGTGTCCGATTTCATTTCGACCGTTTTGAGATTCGGATCCGCTACCGGCGGTTGTCCTTGTCCCCCCATTCGCCCGCGTCCCATCATTCCACCGGGACCATAACCGGCGGGTGGAGTGCCGGGCGCGACCGGCGTGCCGGAATTATCCGCGCCGCCCATCATCCCGCGACCGTAACCTGGACCGGACCCTTGCGCTTGCGCGGGTGCGCCGATCCCCAACAACGCGTACGAAAATTGCGGCATCATCAAAAACGCGATGGAAAAAGCGATGCACGCGATTGCGAACACGGCGACCACGATCAATAAAATAGTTTTGCGATTCATTCTTTTTTCTCCTTGAGATTTTCACAAGCAGAGTAACAAAAACTTGTGAAGGACTTGTGAAGAAGATCCGTCGTTTTCTCCACAGCCGAAACTCGTGGTAAAATACGCGCACGAAAATTATTCGTAAGCGTTCAGCCCCGTCTGTCATTGCGAGCGGTTTTTGCGAAGCAATCTCCACCTTGGCGATCCGGACTTGACACGCGGGGATTGCTTCGTCGCAAAAAACGCTCCTCGCAATGACACCTGAACGGTTACAATTATTCAACGCGAGAAAAGTGATGATAGATTTTACACCTCTGCGTCCGGCGTGGGTCGAAGTGAGTCGCGGCGCGATTGAACATAACACGCGGCGACTCAAAGAAATTATCGGACACGCCACCGAACTGATGGCGATGGTGAAAGCGAACGCGTACGGACACGGCGCGATTGAATCCGCGCGCTCGGCGTTACGCGGCGGCGCGACCTGGCTCGGCGTGTACGCGCTCGGCGAAGGCGTCGAACTGCGCGATGCCGGGATCGCCGCGCCGATCCTGGTTGTCGGTCCGACACTGCCCGCGCGCGCGCGCGTCGGCGTTGCGCGCGATCTCACACTGACGATTTTTTCGCTGGACACCGCGCGCGCGATCGCAGACGCCGCACGCGAGCTCAACACACGCGCGTGTGTGCATATCAAAGTGGATACCGGGATGACGCGACTCGGAATTTTGCCGGACGAAGCCGTTGAATTCGCGCGCGCGGTACGCGAACTCGGCAATATCGAAATCGAAGGTGTGTTCACGCATTTCGCGACATCGGACGAAACGAGCGAGTTTGGTCGCGCGTACACGCGCGAGCAGTTGGCGAAATTCAATCGCGTGGTCAACGCACTCGATTCCGCCGGGATTCGCCCGCGCTATCGGCATTGCGCGAACAGTCCCGCGTCGATCAATTTGCCGGACGCGCGCTTTAATCTCGCGCGTAGTGGCATTTTGATCTACGGACTCGATCCGTCGGACGAGGTTCCACGCCCGCGCGATTTTATTCCCGCGCTCGCGTTCAAAACCCAGGTCGCGCTCATCAAACAAGTTTCTGCCGGAACATACGTGAGTTACGGTTGCACATTTCAGACCGCGCGCGCGTCGCGGCTCGCGGTGTTGATGATTGGGTACGCGGACGGCTTTCGCCGCAAGCCGAACAATTACGGCGCGGTGCTCGTGCGCGGCGCGCGCGCGCCAATTGTCGGACGCGTGTGTATGGATCAAACGATGATTGATGTAACCGACATTCCTGATGTTGAAGTCGGCGACGAAGTTGTGCTGATCGGCAAGCAAGGCGCGGAGGAAATTCGCGCGGAAGAAATCGCGCAAAAACTCGGCACGAATAATTACGAGACGGTAACGACGATCAGCGCGCGCGTCGAACGCCGGTATGTGTGAAAAAAGATTCCGCTTTTTTTAGAAAGCGGAATCTTTTTTACCGCGCAACTATTCAACTATTCAACCATCCAACTACGCGTGCCAATCGCTGTGAAACGATCCGGGTTTGTCGACGCGCCGATACGTGTGTGCGCCGAAATAATCGCGTTGCGCTTGCGTGAGATTCGCCGGCAAGCGCGCGGTGCGATACGCGTCGAGATACGCGAGCGAACTCGAAAACGCGAGCGCGGGAATGCCGAGCGCGATCGCGGTTTGCACGACGTAACGCAACGACGCTTGCCGATTCGCGACATCGGCTTTGAACGTTTCGTCGAGCAACAGATTTGGCAAATCGGGATTGCGCCGGAACGCGTCGGTGATGCGATTCAAAAATTGCGCGCGAATGATGCACCCGCCGCGCCAGATCGCCGCGATCGCGCCGTACTGCAAAGCGTACCCGTACTCTTTGCTCGCGGCGCGCAGTAACGCCATCCCTTGCGCGTACGAACAAATTTTTGCCGCGTACAACGCGTTGCGAACCGCGTCGATCAATTGCGCGCGGTCGCCGGAAAATTTCGCCTCCGGTCCGGCGATGACCTGGCTCGCGGCGACGCGTTCGGTTTTGTACGCCGAGATGTTGCGCGAATCGAGCGACGCGTTGATCGTCGAGAGCGGCACGCCGAGATCGAACGCGGATTGCGAAGTCCACTTGCCGGTGCCTTTTTGCTCCGCTTGATCCAACACCAGTTCGACCAACGCTTGCCCGGTGTCCGGATCGATCTTGCGGAAAATCTGGCTCGTGATTTCGATCAAATACGATTGCAGTTCGCCGCGATTCCAATCGTCGAAAATATCCGCGAGTTCCGCACTCGATAGATTGAGCGCGCGATGCAAAATGTCATACGCTTCCGCGATGAGTTGCATATCGCCATACTCGATCCCGTTGTGCGCCATTTTCACGTAATGCCCCGCGCCGCGCGGACCGATGTACGTAACGCACGGCTCGCCTTCCGCCTTCGCCGAGATCGCGACAAAAATATCTTTCACGAGATCGTACGCCTCGCGCGATCCGCCGGGCATAATGCTCGGTCCCCACAGCGCGCCCTCTTCGCCGCCGGACACGCCGACGCCGAGATAACGCAATCCTTTCGCTTCGAGATCGCGCGTGCGTCGTTCATCATCCGGGAAAAACGAATTGCCGCCGTCAATGATGAGGTCGCCGGGTTCGAGGAGCGGCACGAGTTGATCGATCACCGCGTCCACCGGCGCGCCGGCTTTGACCATAATCATCATTTTGCGCGGACGTTTCAGCGCGGCGACAAAATCCGCGAGCGATTCGCATCCGACCAGGTTCTTCCCAGGATGCGTCGCGACAAAATCGGTCATCGTCTTGGTCGTGGGATTATGCACCGCGACGGTAAAGCCGTTGCGTTCCATATTCAACACCAGGTTCATTCCCATCACCGCCAAGCCGGTCAATCCAATGTCTGCTTGCATTTGCAAAAATCCTTTCCGAAAATTTGGTAAGGGCGAGAGGGCATAAGAGGGCGTGAGAGGGCGAAGAAGGCGTAGAGGTGATTTGCCCTCTCGCCCTCTTTGCCTTCTTTGCCTTCTTTACCTTCTCGGCTTTCTTTTCCCTTCTCTGCCCTTTACGCTTTTAAAGCGACTATGTGTTGCGCCAACGCGATTGCGCCCAACACGCCCGCGCGATTTCCGAGTTCGGGCGCGACGATGTACTCAGCGATGCGCTCCAAAATTTCCGGCGCGTGAATGTAGCCGTTCAACAATTCGCGCGTCTGTGTTTGAATCATTGGCAAGAGATCGATCTGTTGCATCAATCCGCCGCCGACGATGATCCGTTCTGGCGAAAACGCGCAAATCAAATTCGCGAGCGCGTGCGCGAGATAACGCGCTTGCAATTTCCACGCGCGATGATCGCGCGCTAAATTTTCCGCGTGGTGTCCCCAGCGTTTTTCGATTGCGGGACCGGACGCGAGCCCTTCGAGGCAATCGCCGTGAAATGGACAGCAACCTGGGAAGGGATCGTCATTCCAATCGTGCGGGATGCGAATGTGCCCCATCTCCGGGTGAATCAAGCCGTGCAATAATTTTCCGTTGATCTTTCCGCCGCCGCCGATGCCTGTGCCAATCGTGAGATAAATAAAATTGTCGAGACCGCGCGCCGCGCCCCAGGTATGTTCGCCGAGCGCGGCGATATTTACATCGGTATCGAACACCACCGGCACAACGAGAGCGCGCTGAATCGCGCCGGCGAGATCGGTATTCGCCCAACCGGGTTTTGGCGTCGTCGTGATCAAGCCGCGCGCGCGATCAATCGGACCAAACGAACCGATGCCGATTGCATCCACGCGCGGTTGCGCGCGAAAAAATTCGATCACCGCGCGAATGGTTTCAGCGGGCATCGTCGTCGCGATGCGTGTTTCCGCACGCAGATCGCCGGGCGCGGTTCCAATCGCGCAATTAAATTTTGTTCCGCCCGCTTCGATGCCGCCGACCAGTTGATTCACGTTTGTATTGTATGCCAAAAAATGCTTGGGGCAAAATGGGCGGGACGAGAGATTAGAGATTGAGAGGTTTGCATCCTGTTGACTGTTGACTGTTCACTGCTTTTCGATCAACGGCAAGAAATTTTGCGCGGGCGTCGCCGCGCTCAACTCGTCCGCGCCAATGTCGCGCGCCGCACCGCTCGGACGCGCGTTGCCGTCAATGTCATCATCGCACAATCCGGCGGCGAGCATCGCGCCTTGATTGATCGCGACACTCGCGCTCGCGTTCAAATGCAAATTACCGTTCGCGCCGTCCACGAAAAGTGTGAGCGGCGCGTTTTCCAAATTCCCGGCTTGCGTGTCCACGCCACCACGATCACGCAAGTTGTGTGTCACCAGATTGTTGGTGAGATCAACAACCGTGTTGCTGAACCGCCACTCGATTGACGAAAACGGAACCTGGGTTGACGCGACCGTGTTATGCAAAATTTGCGCGCCGCACGTTTGCCACACGCAAATGCCGCAATCGAAACCGTACTCGGACGCGAACAACGCGGCGCGATTTGCGAACACAAAATTGTTGCGCGCGATGCCGCCGTAATGATCCACGTAACCGCTTGCCGTCGGGCAAGGCGCGTCGCCGTACGCGCGCCCAGTGCCATTCTCGACCAGACCAAAGCCGATGCCGCGCGCGTTGTTGACAAGCGTGTTGCGCTCGGCAAGCGTATCGCGACTGCCGACCCAAAAATGAATCGCGTGTTCCGACAAACCGGCGGCGCACCAAAATCCTTCGATGTGATTATCGCGCACGACCCAGCCGCGCGATTGATGCGCGTCAATTCCGCCGGTGTAACAATTGTTGCGAATCTGCGCGCGCCCCGCGTCGGTCAACTCGATGCGCGAGCACGCGATTGTGCCGGAGTCGGTGTAATAGCCGGTCGCCGCCGAATTGATCTTGATCGCTTGTTCGCCGGGATCAATAATGTGGACGTTGTAGATCAATGTGTTGAGCGTGTGCGCGCCCGCAACCGTCATCACATGAATCGGGTGATAGTACGCCGCGCGCAAAGTGAGATCGGCAAGCGTTATATTCGACGCGACAATTTGAATGATCTCGGTCGTGATGTAATTGCCGTCGAGGATCACCGCGGCGCGATTGCCGCTCGCGGAACGCAGAGTTACATTCGACGTAGCGACGCGCAAGTACACGCCGTTCAAATTGTACGTGCCGTCCGCGATCAAAATCGTCGTCCCCGCTGTCGCGCTGTTCACCGCGCTTTGCAATTGCGCGACGGTGGAGACGTTGACGATGGTGCCGGTGGGTAGTGCGAGTGGTGGGCAGAGAGATTGGAGATTAGACGCGAAGCGTGGAGATTGAGCGATTGCGCGCGCGGGGAAAATAAATGCGAGCACGAGAATCAACCGGGAAAATTTGTGGAATGGAAGCATAGACTTTATTTTGGAATCGAGCGTTTACGCGGTTGTTCGCGCGAACACACAACCCGCTAAAGCCAATTGCCCTGAGCGAAGCCGAAGGGGTCGAATCCGGCAATTGTGATCACTAGCGTTGAACGATCGGCAGAAAAATTGGGACGACGATGCGCGGTAGCGACGCGCTGTTGGGGGCGACGCCGGCGCGCAAATTGCCGCCGCGCCCGGTGCCCCACAAAATGCGCGCGTTCGCGGTGCCGGGCAAATCGTACGCGACCAAGCCGGTGTGCGCGGTGCCGATCACGATTTCAAAATCCGCGTCCGCGTCAATGTTCGCAAGCGTCGGTGCGGACAGCGCGCCGTCCCAATCCTGGGTCGAGCGCGGCAGATCAAGCGCGTGCAAAATCGCGCCATCCCAACCGATGATTAAAAGTTGTCCGCCGGCATTGCTTCCCTTTTGCGTCCACGTTGTAACGATCACTTCGGCTTTGCCATCGTTGTCGAGATCGGCGACAACCGGTTCGGATCCGAATCGGATAAAACTCTCCGCCGGTTTTTTGATTCGCAGGGGCCAACTGCCGTGTTGCGTGCGATCCAACCAGTACGCGTGCAAGCGACCGTCGTACGATTGAAACAAAATTTCGCGCAGACCATCGCCATCGAGATCAACGACGACCGGATTCGGCATCACCGTTTCGATCACGTTCCAATCTTGCGAGAGCGGCGTCGCGGTGAGATCGCGCGCGGGCAGATTCGTCCAATCGAAACCATTACCCGACCAACGCGTGCGATCCGCGCGCAAAATGTACGGCGCGTGAAACAGATCGGTGTACGGACTCGTGCGGCAATCGTACTGATTGCCGATGATGATGATTTCGAGAATGCCATCGCCGTTCACATCCGCGAACGTCGGCGCGCTGTCCGCGAAATTCGGGCGCGGTTCGAGCGGCTCGACGCCGAGCGAACAATTTGCGTACCCGCGCAAATCAACCGCGTGATCATAATGAAACCCGACGCGCGCCCAGGGTTTGTTTTGTCCGCCGACTTGTCCATACATCGCGTGCGCGCGAATCGGTGTGCCATTGTCGTTATAACCCGCGACGTAATGCGTGTCGTTCGGTCCGATCGCTTCGAGGCGTCCATCGTTATCGAGATCCGCCAGCCCCACATTTTCGTTGAAGCAACCGGCGGCGTACCCGTTTGTATCGGAATCGGTTTGACGGGGCCACCCCGCGCGAATCACGCCGGTGTGTTCGTAGATGAACCACTGATTGTCGGAGCGCGTCGAGCAAATCAAAATTTCCAAATCGCCGTTCGCATCCACATCGCCGACGGCGAGCGAACGCAATTCATTTCCGGCGGTCGGTTGTTG
>JACRPR010000141.1 GCA_016223105.1 Chloroflexota bacterium
ACCGGCGCGGAAAAACTCGCGGGGCGCGGCGACTTTGTGCTGATCGCGGGCGGGCAGATTATTCGCTTTCAAGTCGCGCAGATGAATCAAGAAATTTTCGCGTCGGCACACGCGAATCAAATCGCGGCGCACGCACCGGAAAATTTTACCGCGCGAATGATGGCGCGGCTGAGAAGGATCAAATGAATTCAGACGGCAATAATTTACGCAACGGAATTTTGCTCGTCGCGCTCGTCTTTGCGGTAACGCTCGCGCTGATCGTCGGCAATCGGCTGTCGAACGAAGCGCTGGCAGTCCTGGTTGGCGCAGTGTGCGGAATTTCGGCAACCGTGCCGGTGAGCATCGCGCTGTTCATCGCGGCGAGTCGCAATTGGGGGCGCGCCCCCGAACCCGCGCATTACGAGCCGCGCACACAACCGCCGGTGATCGTCGTCAGTCCGCCGCAACTACCGCAAGCGCATTACGGCTACGCCGGCGCGCCCTATTTCTTGCCGCCAACGATCAGCGACGCGTCGCTCGGCACGCGCGAATTTAAAATCATCGGGGAGGAATAAAAATGAAAATGCTCACACCGCGCAAACCCAATCACGCGGTCGAGATCAAAGAGAAACGCTTTGGTTATTTTCCCAAAGTGTTTCGCTGGCACGGCAAGCATTATGACGTGCAAGCCGTCGAGCGGTGTTGGACGCACGCGAAAAGCGCGCCGTTGTTATGCTTTCGCGTGCGGTGCAATGAAGGTATCTTCGATCTCTATCAAAATGTGCGCGACAATACCTGGCATCTCGTCGCGCCGCGCGCGTGATCGGAAAAAATTAAACGCCCCGTGAAATTCACGGGGCGTTTGTTTAATCGTCATCGTCGTCGTCATCGTCTTCATTGTCGTGATCGCTGGATGATTTGCTTTTGTCATCGCTCGACTTGCTCTTGTCATCGCTGTCTTTTTTATTCTTGTCATCGCTGTCATTTTTGTTCTTGTCATCGCTATCTTTCTTGTTCTTGTCATCATCATCTTTTTTATTCTTGTCGTCACTCGACTTGTTCTTGTCATCGCTCGACTTGTTCTTGTCGTCTTTTTTCTCAATCGAGTCGTCGCTCTTTTTGTTGGAATCATTCGTGCCCGCGACTTGGACTTGGCTAGCGACGAATGTACCGTCGGCTTGCTTGGTTACTTTCACTTCGACGCTCGCGCCGGGTTGGAGCGTTCCATTGATTTGAGTGTTCTTGACCAGATTGATCGCGACGCCGTTCACCACGATTTTGCCGGTCTGCATGCTCGAAACCGTGCCTTTGACTTCCGTGCCTTTGATGTCCGAACTCGTCGCGCCCGAAGACGCCGAAACCGGCGCGACAATCGGCGGGCGATCCGGGGAAGTGCCCCCATTCGCCGGCGCACCAGTCGCCACACTCAACGCCGCTAACAACGCCGCAATCGCTTGCATTACACTGTCCATTTGTTCCTCCGAAAATTTTCTATTCTTAATTCTGCGAACAGTATAACATCTCTGCGTCGATTGTGGTTAAGTCGCGTTTAAGTGAATCTTAAATCAAGATTAAACCTTCCGTAAGGCAAATTTGCAAATTTGCCTTACTTGGCGACCGGCAGGGCAAATGATATTTCCGTGCCTGTGCCGATTTCGCTCGTCGCGTGCAACTGCCCGGCGTGCGCGTCAATGATGCTCTTGACAATCGCGAGTCCCAAGCCGGTTCCGCCGGTCGCACGCGTGCGCGCCTTGTCGCCGCGATAAAATCGTTCGAAGATCAACGGCAAATCTTCGGCGGCGATGCCCACACCGGTGTCGCGCACCGTCATAACGATCCAATCGCCCACGCCGGGAAACTCGCCGGCGGATGAATGTGTCCGCGCGAGCCGAATTTCAATCGCGCCATTCGCCGGCGTGAACTTGAGCGCGTTGTCAATCAAATTGATCAACACGCGCCGAATGTGATCCGGATCCACATTTACCGCCGGCAAATTTGCCGGCGCATCCAACGCGATTCGGACGTTCGCTTTTGCCGCGCGCGGAATCCACTCGTCCGCGATTTGGCGCGCGAGCGTTTGCAGGGCGACCGGTTCGCGGCGCGGCGCGAGCAACCCGGTTTCGATCCGCGACAGATCGAGCAGTTCGTCCACGAGCGTTGCCAGCCGCGCGGTCTCGCCCTCGATGTCCGCGAGAAATTGATCGGCGACACTGGGATCGTCTTTCGCGCCATCACGCAACATTTCGACGCGCAGGCGAATGTTCGTCAACGGCGTGCGTAATTCGTGCGCCGCGTTCGCCACGAACGCGCGCTGATCATTCATCACTTTGGAAATCCGCTCCGCCATCCCGTTAAACGAACGCGCCAGGTCGCGCAATTCTTCCGGTCCATCCACCACGACGCGCCGGTTCAAATCGCCGCGCGCGAGCGCGGATGCCGCGCGCGTCAATTGCGTGATCGGGTGCGTGAGCACAAACGCGAACCACAAACTGACTATGATCGTCGCGAAGACCGCCAACAACGACGCGCCAATGATCCGAATCCACAATTGCTGGCTCGCGGCTTGCACGAGCGTCATCGGCAATTCCAAACGCACGACGCCGATCAAATCTTTGCCATGCCAAATTGGCGCGGCAGTATAAAGCGCGTCAACACCATCATCGGCATCGTAACGAATGTCGCGATGGACGCGCCCTTGCAACGCGGCGACAATTTCGGGTTGCGTCATTTTATCGGGATGCGCGTCATCGGGATGTTCGGTGTCCACCAAAACTTTGCCTTGCGTATCCACAATCAACACACGTTGACTGACGCGATCGGCGAGCGCTTTGCCTTCCGCTTGAAGCATCGCCACGTCGATTTCTTTCGCCTCGAATTGTTCGATCAATTCTTCCGCCGCCGCCGCCATCAAAATTGTGCGGCCCTCTTGATCGCTTTGCGTTTCCGCGAACCGGCTCGCATCGAGCGACGCGCCGACGCGCCACGCCAACAAGCCGACGCTCGTTACAATCAGCGCGAGGTACGTCAACAACAAACCCGTGCGGAGCGTTTTGAAAGGAAACGGTGATTTCATTTTCCGACCTCGCCACTCGTATCGCTTGGACCGGCGGCTCGCCGTACTCGGTCGCGCGGCGCAACGCCGCGCGCACGCGCGCGAGCAACTCGCGCATACCAAACGGCTTGACCAAATAATCATCCGCACCGAGTTCAAGTCCCAGCACCTTGTCGGTTTCATCGCCACGCGCGGTCAGCATAATGATCGGCACGCGACTCTCCGCGCGCAACGCGCGGCAGACCGACCAGCCATCGCGCTTGGGCAATTGCACATCGAGCAAAACCAGGTCGGGTTTGTCGTCCGAAAATTTCGTCAACGCCTGGTCGCCATCGTACGCGGCGATGATCGTAAATCCTTCTTTCTCCAAACCGTACTTGACCGAATCCACGATCATTCGTTCGTCATCGACGACCAGAATTTTTTGCGCCATTTCCACCCCCCATCCTCGCGCGCCGATTATAACGCGCAATCGCCGCGCGAGCAAACACGCTACCATCTCCGTCATTTCGAGCGAAGCGAGAAATCTCGCGATGTCTTGCGCCGCGCGTTGGTTGTGGTATAATCGCGCCCGATGCAAAAACAGATCGCCAACGCGGTGGGCTATTATACGTTTGATGCGCTCAAAAATTCCGGCGCGCTCGTGCACGCGATTTCGACGCGGCACGGCGGCGTCAGTCCCGCGCCGTTCGATACGCTCAACCTGAGTGTCGCGGTCGGCGATGAGGCGGCGAACGCGCACGAAAATCTCGCGCGCTTGCACGTCGCGCTCGAACTCGACGCGCGCGCGACGGTGGACGCCAAGCAAGCCCAAGCCGACCAGGTCGCGATCGTCACCGCGCACGCACGCGGCACACGCATCGCGAACGTGGACGCACTGATCACGAATCAACCCGGCATCAACTTGTTACTCCGCTTTGCCGATTGCGTGCCGATTTTATTTTACGATCCCGCGCATCACGCGATTGGCATCGCGCACGCGGGCTGGCGCGGCACCGTCATGCAAATCGCGACGAACACGGTCAACGCGATGCGCGAATCGTTTGGCACACGCCCGCGCGATGTGATCGCGTGCATCGCGCCTTCAATCGGTCCCTGCTGTTATCGCGTCGGCGACGATGTGATCGCGCGCGTGCGCGAAACATTCACGAACGCGGACGAATTGTTGGTCGCGCGCGCCGGCGCGATTCATTTCGATCTGTGGCAGGCGAACGCGACGCAACTGCGCGCGCGCGGCGTCGAGCAGATCGAAATCGCAAACATTTGCACCGCGCATCACACAAATGATTTTTATTCGTGGCGCGCGGAAAAAGCAAACACCGGAAGATTTGGCGCGGTGATTGGGCTGAGGGATTGAGAGATTAGAGATTGGAGATTGGAAGTTGGAAATTGGAATCTCCAATCTCTAATCTCCAATCTCAAACTTGATCTATGAACAATACCTTCGCCAAAACACCGGATCGCCGTTTCAAACTTCCGAAATCTCCGGGATTTCGGAAGTTTGAAACCTGTTGGCGAAGGTAATGATGAACGATATTGAAAAAAATCTTCTACTCGTCCAACAACGCATCGCGGCGGCGGCGGAACGCGCGCGGCGCGATCCGCGCGACATCACGCTCGTCGCGGTGAGCAAGACGCAACCCGGCGCCGCGATTCTTGCCGCGCACGCGCTTGGCGCGCAACACTTTGGCGAAAATCGTGTCGAAGAAGCGCGCGAAAAAATTCCGCTGATCAAACGGCAACTCCAAACCGCGACATGGCATTTGATCGGACACTTGCAAAGTCGCAAAGTCAAAGACGCGGTTGCGCTGTTCGATGTTGTGCAATCGGTGGATTCGCTCGCGCTCGCGCAACGTTTGAGCGAACGCGCGATGTCGCTCGGCAAAACAATTTCGATCTTGCTCGAAGTGAATGTGTCCGGCGAGCCGACCAAATCCGGTTTCGTGCTCGCGTCGCGTGTAGAATTTTTTGATGCCGCGCGCGCGATCAGCGCATTGCCGCATCTCGACACGCAGGGCTTGATGACGCTCGCGCCAATCGTCCCGAATCCGGATGACACGCGTCCATATTTTCGCGCGCTCCGCGAACTGCGCGATGAATTGCGCGCGCAAATGCCGAATCGCGCGTGGCAACATCTTTCGATGGGAATGACTGACGATTTCGAATCTGCAATTGCCGAAGGCGCGACGATAGTGCGAATCGGTCGTGCAATTTTTGGCGAAAGGAAATAATTCACCGTGAATTTGATCATCAATGCGATTGACCTGGTTTTCACTCTGCTCATTTTCGCGATCATCGCGCGCGCCATCGTGTCGTGGTTGCCGCTGGATCGCTATCACCCAGCGATCCAAATTCTCGACTCAATCACCGAGCCGATTCTCGCGCCCCTGCGCCGCGTGATTCCGTCGGTCGGAATGATGGACATTACGCCGATTGTCGCGCTGATCGGTTTGCAAATTTTGCAAGCGATCATTCGCAGTTTGCTCATTCGGTATTGAGATGCAGTCCGCGCAACTCGCTTCGTTCCGCGCGCTCGTGATTGATGCCGATGGCGTGTTCTGGCACGGGCGCAACCCCTTGCCCGGCGTCGCGGCATTTTTCGATTTTCTCCGCGCGCGCGCAATTCGA
>JACRPR010000032.1 GCA_016223105.1 Chloroflexota bacterium
GCATTTTCGCGTCCATCGCCGGCACTGCCGGAAAAAATCCGGCGAGAATGCTCAACGTGCTGGCGATGATGCCGAGCATCCACGCCCACCGTTCGCGCGTCAAAAATCCGTAGAGCGCGAGCGACCACAATGCGCCCGCCGTGATCGTGAGATACGCCAACACCGCGAAGGTGTAGCGCACCGATTGTCCTTCGTGCGCGCGATTGAGATTGATCATTGTCGCGATCAACGGATTGTAAATTTGCGTGAACACGAAAAATCCGATCATTCCGATCAGCGCGCCGACAACTGCCAACCCCGCGCCGAGTTTGAAATTATCTTGCATTGTTCGTTGCCTCCGCAAAAAAAAAGAACGCCCGCAAAAGCAAAGGCGTTCGATACCTTGTCGAGCCGCCCGCGTCTGCATTGACGCGGTAACATTTCGCTCACAAGGTAACACACGCGCATTGGCGCGTCCTTGATAAAAAGCAAGTTGGAGATTGGAGGTTGGAGATTGGGGATTAGAGATTAGAGATTGGAAATTGGAAGTTGGAGTTTGGATTCCAACTTCCAACTTCCAACTTCAAATTTCAAATTTCACTTGGCTTTCTGTTCGAGCAATTTGATCACCGCATCAATCGCAGTCGTGTTGCCGCTCGTGCCGCCGCGTTGCGCCTGGCGCGTCGCGCGTTCTTGCGGCGAAAGATTTTGTCCGCCGCCCGGGACACCGGCTTCGGGACTCATCGTTACGCCGAGCGATTGATTGCACGTTTGCATATCCGCCGCCGTCAGTTTCAGCGCGTTGATCGCCTTGACTTGCTCATCGGTCAGCACCGCGAGCATTTGATTTGTGATCGCGTCCTGCTCCGCTTGCGACGCGTTGCCGCTCGCGGTCAACGCTTTTGAAGTTTGCCACAACGGAAGCAATTGCTTTGCTTGCTCTTTGCTCAACGCCGGTCCTTTGCCTTCTTCGAGCCGCACGATGCCGAGCAGTAATAAACTGCGCGCGTTCAACGCGTTCGGATAACTCGTGTCGAGCGTTTTTCCGGTTGCCGCCACGGGCGCACTCGGCGCAGTGCCGCATGCCGTCGCCAACATCGCGAATGTTAAAACCAGCGTCAGCATCACAATCATTTTTACCTTGTTCATCTTTCCTCCATTTTTATTTTGAGCGAGAAATGTAGGGCAAATTTATAAATTTGCCTTACCCACCCCGTTTTATTCATGCCGCAACGCCTCAATCGGATCGAGGTTCGCGGCTTTGTTCGCCGGAAAAAATCCAAAGAACACGCCGACCAACGCGGACGACGCGAACGCGAGCGCGAGCGACCAGGGCACAATTTCGGTTCGCATCGCGCCGGTCTCGTTGAACAGCCACGCGCCGCCGACGCCGCCGGTTACGCCGACGATGCCGCCGAACAGCGACAAGATGATCGCTTCCATCAAAAATTGCATTCGTACATCAATCGGGCGCGCGCCAATCGAAACGCGCACTCCGATTTCGCGCGTCCGTTCCGTAACCGAAACGAGCATAATGTTCATAATTCCGATGCCGCCAACCAGGAGCGACACTGCCGCGACCCACGCGAGCAGAGTGCGAAATGTTTCCGTCGTCGCTTGTTGCGTTTGAATAATGTCCTGTTGCGTTTGCACGACAAAATCCGGCTTGTCGAGCGGAACCGCGTGCTGGCGCGCGAGAAGCGCTTTGATTTGCGCGAGCGTGCTATCCATCGTTTCTTTGTTTTCGACTTGCGCGTAAATCGTTCGCACGCGATTCAACTGCATCGCTTGCGTGAGATAACGTTGGTACACCACCGTCAACGGAATGTAGACGCGATCATCATAATCCGTATCCGCGACCTTGCCTTTTGGTTTCAGCACGCCGATCACGGTGAGGCGCGTCGTGCCGAGCAAAACTTCCTGGTCAACCGGATTCGTTTCGCCGAATAAATCTTTCGCCACCTTGGATCCCAGGATGATCACTTTGTTCTTGCGATCCAGATCGGTCTGTGTAAAAAATCTGCCGGTTTCAAGCGGCGTCTCGCGCACTTTGGCAAAATCGGGCGTCGTGCCGAGGAGCGCGGTTTCAAAATTCACCGTGCCCCATTTGATCACCTGGGACGCGACCGTCTGCTCTGCCGCGACGCCGGTCAATCCTTTCACTTCTTTGCTGATCGCGAGCGCGTCGTCGTACACGAGCGAGGGCGGTCGCCCGGGCGTGCCGCGCGTTGCGGTAACGATCACCAGGTTCGCGCCGAGCGCGTTGATCTGTTCCGCGATCACGGCTTCCGCGCCCGCGCTGATCGCGATCATCAAAATCACCGCGGCGACGCCGATGATGACGCCGAGCGTCGTGAGGAACGAACGTAATTTATTTTGGATGAGCGCTTCCCACGCCAAGCCCATCGCTTCAAAAATGTTCATCGTTTTCGCTCCAAACAATTTTGCGCCCCGGCGCGTCCATCCGAAACAATTTTTCCGTCGCGCATACATACGACGCGACGCGCGTGCTTGGCAATGTCCGCTTCGTGCGTGACCATCACAATCGTTACGCCTTGCCGATTCAGGTTTTGCAAAATGCCCATAATCTCTTCTGACGATTTGCTATCGAGATTGCCGGTCGGTTCGTCCGCCAACATCAACGATGGGCGATTGACGAGCGCGCGCGCAATCGCGACGCGTTGTTGTTGTCCGCCGGAAAGTTGATTCGGGCGATGATACAAGCGGTCGCCCAAGCCGACCGATTCGAGCGCGGCAATCGCGATCTCTTCGCGCGTCGCGTGTCCGACGCGATTTTCGACGCGATACAACATCGGCAACGTTACATTTTGAAGCGCGGTCATTCTCTGCAACAAATTGAAACTTTGAAAAATAAAACCGATGCGGCGATTGCGTAAATCGGCAAGGTCTTCTTGTTCCATCTCGCCCACGTCTTCATCTTCCAAAAAATATCTGCCATCGCTGGGGTGGTCGAGCGCGCCGAGAATATTCATCAACGTAGATTTGCCGGAACCGGAGGGTCCCATCATCGCGACAAATTCGCCGCGTCGCACATCCAGGTTGACGCCATCGAGCGCGCGCAGTTCGACTTCGCCGGTGTTGTACACTTTGCGAACGTTCTCGATGCGAATGACCGCGTTGCCGTTTAATGTTTCAGGAGGATTCATCGCGCGACCTATTGTGTTGCGACGGTGCCGGTGCTGACCGTTTCGCCCAACTGCAAACCGCTTGTAATTTCGACCGCCGACGTGCCGCGCAATCCGACTTGTACGGTTCGCAAAACGAGTTGCTGATTTTCGCCGACGACGAACACCGCGAATTGTCCGGGCGCGATTTCGCGCACGGCTTCGCTCGGCACGGTCAACACTTGCTTTGCCGATGCCGCGGTAATTTTCACCGCGCCGCCCATTCCGATTTTCAAATTCGCCGGCGGATTTTTTAATTCAGCAGTCGCGTACAACGTCGGGATGCCGCTCACCAGGACGACGGTTGGATCCACCGCGACAATCGCGCCGGGAATTATTTTTTCCGGCAACGCGTCAAATGTCATTTCGATTGGCAAACCCAACGCGACCTTGCTCAAATCGGTTTCGTCAATCGCGATGGAAACGGTTGGCTTGGAGAGATCAACCAATGTGATGATCGGCGCGGTCGTAACTTGTTCGCCCGCGTCCGCTTTCACAACCAGGACGACGCCCGCGACCGGCGCTTTGAGCGTGAGATTGTCGAGCGCGGTTTGCGCGGACGCGAGCGCGGACTTGGTTTGATCAATTTGCAACTGCGCGGTGCGAAGATCGGTTTCTTTCGGCGGAGCCATTTTGAGATCGTACGTCGCTTTGGCTTTTTGATAATCGAGCGTCGCTTGTTCGAGCGCGGTCGCTTCCTTTAACATTCCGACATCACTGCGCCACGCGACCGCGTTGTAATCTTGTTGCGCTTTCCGCAAATTCACGGTAACTTTTTCGAGGTCTGCGCGCGCGACCGCGACATCGAGCGGATCAATCGCTTTGAGCGCGGACAGTTTCACTTCCGCCAGCGCGAGATCAATTTGCGCTTTAGTGATTTGCGCGCGCGCGTCCACATCGTCCAATCGCGCGAGGGGTTGACCGGCGACAACGGTCGCGCCGGGCTTGATCAACATTTCGACAAGGCGTCCGCCGGATTTGAACGCGAGATCAATTTCGGCGGTTGGCACGAATTTCGCGGTGCCGTTCGCGGTGATCGTAATGTCGCCCTTTTTTACTTTCGCGGTTTTGAGTGTCGCGGTCGTCGTCGTTTTCGCGGCGGCTTGCGCGGTCGTTTGATAATAATAGTAACCGCCGCCCGCCACCGCCAGCGCAAGAACGAACAGAACGAGCCACAAGGTTCGATGTGATTTGCGTTTTGAACGAGCCATCATTTCTCCTCGATAAATCAAAAATTCAAACTGCTACGCTACAGCATACCGCGCGGATGTGAAGATTGTGTGGAGATGCAATGAACGGGGTATGCGGAATTTACGCGCGTTCATTCGCTATCGCGCAATCGCCACAGTGCCCAGGTTGACGCGCCAAGCGCGATCAGCAACGCGATGCCGGGCGCGCCAAGCAAAACGATCTGCCGCCAATCTATTTGTCCCAGATTTGGCGCGCCAGGTGTTGCCGCGCCGGTTTGATTCGGCGCGAGCGGTTGCAAATTTGGTGCGGCGTTGTTGCGTTGCCACGGCGGCCCGCCGCCGCCGCCGGTTTGCGGCATCGCGACTGCCGGCGCGGTCGCTTGCCATTGCCGCGCAAACGCGACAATCGCTTCGATTTCGGAAACGCCCAAGCGTTCGCCCCACGCCGGCATCGCGGTTTTCGGCACGCCGTTCGTTACGATCAGGGTCATCGCCGCGTCGCTCGTAACTTTTTGAAAAAAACTCTGGACGTTCAACGCGGGCGCGCGGCGCGTGCCTTGTCCTTCCGTGCCGTGACACCAGGAACAATTTTGCGCGTACAAATTTTTGCCGGTCTCTAAAATTTTTGGCGTAACGATGATTGGTTGCGGCGGCGGTTCGGGAATCGCGTTTGCCGGCAATTTGTCCCAACGTTGAATCAGCAAAACCAAATCCGCGATTTGCGCCGGCGTGAGCCGTTGATTCCATCCCGCCATCAACGTCGCCGCAATGCCTTGCGTGATCGTTTTGTTGAGTTGATCGGCGGTGCGCTCCGCGCGAATTTTCGCGTCGTTGAGCGCGGGCGCGAGCGCGGTTGCTTTGCCGTTCGCGCCGTGACACGCGATGCAATTTGCCGCGTACAACTGCGCGGCGTTCGCGAGTTTTGCGCCGTCGGGCAACGCGGTAATTTGCGCGAGCGTCTCCGCCGGAATCGTAACGCTGATCGGCGCGCGCGGCGTGAGACCGAGATCGGCGACGACCAGGCGCGTCGTTTGCCAATCGCCGTGTTGGATCAACGCGACCAGGGCTTCGATTGCCGCGTCGTTCAACGGTCCGCCATCGCCGACGCTCCACGCCGGCATCGCGGTATTGTAGCGACCGCGCGCGATCGTTTTGGCGAGCGTTTCGTAATCCGTCTCGCGCAACCCAGGATTGGCGAGCGCGGGATTCGCGCCGAGTCCTTCGCCCGCGCCGCCGTGACACACCGCGCAATTTTGCGCGAACACGATTTCGCCCTGGTGAATTTGCGATGTCAACAAATCTGCGCGCGCGCGATCCTGGCGCGTCGGTTCGTACAGAATATAAACGCCGAGCGTCGTCACGAGAACGAGCGCGGCAAAAAACGCGCTGAACATTTGCAAACGCATAACAACTCCTTCATGTCGCGCAAGGCTCCGACTTGCGGCGCAAGTTGGGAACTTGCGCTACGGAAACTATTCTGGATACACCACCTGTGCA
>JACRPR010000138.1:0-1704 GCA_016223105.1 Chloroflexota bacterium
CCGACTCCACCACCACCGCCGCCACGACGACCACCGCCGCCATGACCACCACCCCCGCCCCCACCACCACCGCCCCCACCACCACCACCGCCGCCACCACCACCACCTCCGCCGCCACCGCCGCCACCACCACCACCTCCGCCGCCGCCACCACCGGGTGGATGTTTCGAAACCATCGGGAAAATTTTGGGAGGCAAATAAATTCTGATCGGTGAGCGCGCGTAGGGGCGAAGCATTTTTTTGCACTTCAAAAAAATGCTTCGCCCCTACCGAGCACGTTCAACATTCACCGGCAGTTTGACAAATCCCTACCAATCCAATAAAATCAAAATTGAAGTATATTCATTCTTACGGGGGCAACAATGGCGAGTGTCACCTACGAACATGTGACGAAACAATTCGGCGAAGTCAAAGCCGTCAACGATCTGAAATTGGATGTGCAGGATAAAGAATTTCTTGTCCTGGTTGGTCCATCGGGTTGCGGCAAAACCACGGCACTGCGTTTGCTCGCTGGATTGGAAGAGATTTCTTCCGGCAACATTCTCATCGGCGACCGCGTGGTCAACGATGTCGCACCCAAAGATCGCGACATTGCGATGGTCTTTCAATCGTACGCGCTTTATCCGCATATGAGCGTTTACGACAACATGGCGTTCGGCTTGCGGTTACGCAAAACACCGAAATCCGAAATTGATCGGCGCGTGAAAGAAGCCGCGGATATTCTCGGCATCGGACAATTGCTCGATCGCAAACCCAAGCAACTGTCCGGCGGGCAACGCCAACGCGTCGCGCTCGGGCGCGCGATTGTGCGCGAACCCAAAGTGTTTTTGATGGACGAGCCGCTCTCGAACCTCGACGCGAAATTGCGCGTGCAAACGCGCGCGGAAATTTCCAAACTCCATCAACGTTTGCAAACGACGTTCATTTACGTCACGCACGATCAAACCGAAGCGATGACGATGGGCTCGCGGATCGCGGTGATGAAGGACGGCTTACTGCAACAACTCGACACGCCGCAACATTTGTACGATTATCCGGTCAACACATTCGTCGCCGGGTTTATCGGCAGTCTCGCGATGAATTTTTTTGAAGCCAAAATCACCGGTACACGCGACGATTTGTTCATTGATGCCGGCTCGTTCCGGTTACCCTCGCCGAAAGATCGCCAAGAAAAAATCGCGACGTATCTCGGCAAGTCGGTGATGTTTGGCGTGCGTCCCGAAGACATTCACGATCGCAATTATGTGCCGGGCGCGATGAGCGGCGCGGCAGTTACCGCGCAAGTGGATGTCATCGAACCGATGGGCAGTGAGATTTATCTCTACCTCTTGAGCGATTCACATTCGTTCATCGCGCGCGTCGATCCGCGCAGTCAAGGTAGACCAGGGAACACGCTCGACCTGATGTTCAACCTCGATCACATTCACCTCTTTGACAAAGAAACCCAGCAAGCGATTCGCTAACTACCGGTAGCATAGCCCCTCGTGGGCGTTCGTGTGCGCGTTCAAAAAGCGCCCACAAGGGGCTATGCTACGCAGACACCAAGACCCGAAGGGTTCGCTTCGCGAAACCACTTCGGGTTTATTTTTTCGGAGCCGATAATGCAAATTCGTTTAGCCGAACTTGCCGATCTCAATGCGTGCATCGCGTTGGACGATTCATTCGAGACCGAGTATGTGTGGCAAATGGAAGAGCGCACAGAAG
>JACRPR010000138.1:1762-16894 GCA_016223105.1 Chloroflexota bacterium
GCGATCCAATTTCGCCAAACGCGTTTGCCGCGTCCGATGCGCGCGAACGGCAACATTGCGCGCGATCAATTGCTCGCGCATTTTCAAAAGGGCGATCCGATTTTTGTCGCGGACGACGACGAACTCTGTGGCTTTGTCGTCCTGATGCCCTGGCATGCTGATCAAATCGTTTATCTCAATGATTTGCTCGTCGCGCCGGCGCAAAGGCGGCGCGGGATCGCGACGCGCTTACTACGCGCCGGGATCGAGTGGGCGCGGCAACAACAATTTCGCGTGATCCTGCTCGACACCTCGACCAAAAATTACCCAGCGATTTGTTTTTATCAAAAGATGGGATTCACGTTTAGCGGATTCAACGATCGCTTGTATCCGAATCGCGATATCGCATTATTGTTCGCGCTGAACCTGCGGTAACCAAAACCCGAAGGGTCTTCAAGACCCTTCGGGTTTTGGTTTAGCGTACCACATCCGGCTTGTTCGTGATGATCGCGTTCACGCCCAACCCCGCGAGTCGTTTGGCTTCAATTGGATCATCCACCGTCCACACATTGATCTTGTAGCCGCGTGCGATCATTCGCGCCGCGTACTCCGGCGTAACCATCCCGGCGTTCGGATGCAACGCGTGCGGTTGCGCGACGCGCAGAAACCACGCGCGTTTCAAATAGATCGGCAGAGTCGTCGAGTACAACAAGCCGCGTTGCAAACGCGCGTTGAGCGATTTGGTTTTGCCCAACGCGAACGGATTAAAACAGGACAAGACCACATTTTTTTCCGCGCGCGTTTGCTCGATCACCTCGACCACTTTTTCTTCCAGCGCGCTACTTTCGCGCAAGCGGAGCAATACCATCACCCAGAATTTCGCGATCTGCAATCGCGGGACGCCTTGCGGTTTTGCGGGCCATGGTCGCAGTGCTTCCGTTTTCAATTCGATGTTGACCAGCCCGCGCGCTCCAATCGCGCCAAGCGTTTCCGCGAGCGTTGGAATTTTTTCGCCGCGATATTTTTCATCGAACCACGCGCCCGCGTCGAACTGCTTGATCTGATCGAGCGTCATTTGTTTGACCAAGCCGTGTCCGTTCGTCGTGCGATCCACCTTCTCATCGTGAATCACGACTGGGACGCCGTCCTTCGTCAGCGTTACATCGAGTTCGATTCCGTCCGCGCCCAATTCAAACGCGCGCTTGAACGCGGCGAGTGTGTTCTCCGGCGCGACCGCGCTCGCGCCGCGATGTCCGATGATCAGCGGTTTCATTTTTGCAATGCCTTATTTTTCCACTGACGGAAAGGAACACGGAAAATTTTCATGTCCGTGTTCCTTTCCGTCAGTGGAAATTTCTAGGTCTGTCTAGTTTCGTCAACGACGCGGCGTAAAACATCCGGCGCGTTGCTCATAATCGAATCTACACCGAGCGCGATTTGCCGGCGCATTTCATCCGGCTCGATCGTGTGCCAGGTGTTGATCGCGTAACCCTTCGCGCGCGCCCACGCGACGTACTCGCGCATTACAATCGAATAGTGCGGATGCAGTGCGGTCGGTCGGGCAATCGAGCGAAACCAAGCGCGCGTAATCGGCGGCGGCAATGTTGCAGAATAAATCAGCCCGCGTGGATAACGCGGATTGATTTTCCTCACGCGTTCCAAACGCAGTGGATTGAACGACGACAAGATCACCTGGTCTTGCATCCCGGCAGATTCGATCCCCTCAATTGTTTTGGCTTCGATGCCATTGTTCTCCAGTGTCCAATCTTTCAACTCGATGTTGACGATACCGCGTTTGTTCACGAGTTCGAAAACTTGAGCGAGCGTTGGAATTTTTTCGTCGCGAAATTTTTCGTTGAACCAACTACCGACATCAATTTGTTTGGCTTGCGCGAGCGTCATTCTGCGAAGCGATTTGTAGCCGTGCGTCGGATGTTGCGGATCCATTTCGGGATGAAAAACAACCGGGACGCCGTCGGCGGTCAGCACGACATCGAGTTCGATGCCGTCCGCGCCGAGTTGAAACGCGAGATCGAACGAGGCGAGTGTGTTGTCCGGCGCGTACGCGCACGCGCCGCGATGTCCGATGACCAGTGGCTTCATAAACTCCTTGCAATTTCAAACCACGCGCGCGCGAATCCGTCCGCCAAAGCGCAACCACGCGATTGTGCCATCCTGGTTTCGCAAAAATTCTGCTTGCAAATCTTTGGATTGCCCATCCAATCCCAGGATGCGATCCGCGCCGGTGAACGCGAATCGCGCGGGCGGCGGCGTGGGACCGGGCGGTGAATCTTTCGCGGGGAATCCGCCTTTCGGCGTCACGCGCATCACGAGTTCGCGATTTTCGATCACGAGTTCCGTATCCGCGAGCGCGCTCGTGTAGCGTCCGGCATATTCCGCGAGTTGCGCGTCGCTCAGCGCGATCAATGCCGGTTCTGCTTCTTTGATGCCGAGATACAATTCCAACGCGAGTTTCATGATCTCGCGATGCAATTCGCCGCCGCGATTTCCATTCGTCAAAATCGTGATCGCGAATCCGCGCGCGGGCGCGAACAAAAACGCGGAGAGTTGACCGTTCGTCGCGCCACCGTGCCGCACGAGCCGCGTGCCGTTCACATCTTTGATGAACCAGGAAACGCCCATCATCTCGCCGAGCGCGGCTGGGACGCGCGGCGTTTGCATTTGCGCGATGGAATCGCGCGTAAGCAAGTTCGCCCCAGTGCCGCTGTGAAAACGCGCGTAGCGCAATTGATCGCGCACGCTCGCCGCGATCCCACAGATGCAATTCGATGTGCGCGCGACCGACCAGGGACGCGCGACAACCGGCTTGCCGTCAATCTCATTGTGTCCGACCGCAAAGCGATACGTCATCACATCTTTTGGAAAGATGAATGACATTTTCAGATCAAGCGGATCGAGCACAAATTCTTCTAGCGCGGTTTCGTACGTTTTGCCGGTAACGCTTTCGATCACGCGTCCCGCGACACCAAAGCCCGCGTTGTTGTACGACCAGGTTTCGCCGAGCGGCGTCAACTGCGGCAGATCGATCAGCGCGGCGACGTAACGCGCGAGCGCGTCATCGCCGTCGCCGAGATCGTCAAAATAGTCGCCCAACCATCCGCCGGTGTGCGCGAACAAATGGCGCAGAGTTACGCGCGCGGCAACATTTTCATCGCGCAATCGAAAAACGGGGAGATACGCGCGAATTGGAATATCAAGATCGAGTTTCCCTAACTCGACCAAGTGCATCGCCAATGTCGCGGTAAATGTTTTTGTTGTCGAACCGATTTGAAACAGCGTGTCCGCATCCACCGCGAGCGGATGATCCACATTCGTTACGCCAAACCCGGCAACGCGTTCTTCGCCATCCGCCAGCACGCCAAGCGCGACGCCAGGAATGTTAAAGCGTTGCATCGCATCCACAACGCGCGCACTCATCAATTCAAAATTATCGTTCATTCGATCAATTCCTTAATTCGTTGTCATTTTTTGCGCCAATCGCGCGCGCACAAACACGAACGGCGCGCCGATGCTTACCCACACGCCCATCGCCGCGTAGCGAATGAAATCGAACAGCACGACATCTTGCGGAAAAATTGCTTTCAGCCCAAAGCGTAGCGCGAGCAAAATCGCTAGACCCAGCGCGAATTTGATCACTTGCTTTAACCACGCCGCGCGCGCATCGAAACGGATCCACCGCGCTTCAACCGGCGCGCCCGCGTAAAATCCGATCAACACGCCGATTGATTTCGCGGTGTCAATTGTCGGATGCAACGCGAATAGCGCGAGCGGTGCGATGATCGCGATCGCGATCTGTAGCGCGAACGATTGCGCGCCGATCCAATTGCTGGCGCGTGGTTGAATCCACGCGTACACCGCGACGATCACAATGCCGAGCATCCAGCCGAGCAAAACATCTTGCGGAAAATGATCGCCGAGGTACATTCGCCCGATGCCGACAAAAAACGGAATCGCAATCGCGATGATCCATGCTACGCGCGTTTTCAATTGCGTCGCGAAAAAGCCCCAGAATGTCGCGGTGCTTTGCGAATGACCGCTCGGAATGCCATAGCCGGTTGTTTTGAATGGCGCGTACAATTTGTTGTCCACCTGGTACGGACGCGGCGCGGCAAAAAAATCTTTGAGCGTTTGGTTCACGTACGTGGAAAACATGAGGATCACGCCGAGCCGTAGCCCGAGCGTTTTGTGCAAACACCAAAACAGGAGCGGAAGAAAGAGGATGTAAAAATCTTCTTCGCCAAGAAAATTGATCGTCGCGAAAAAGAGATCGAACACCGGGTTGCGGAACGTTTGAATCCACTGCACGACCGCGAGTCCCCATTGAATCAGGTCGTTCATTTGTCCTCCATTGTTGATTTCAGATTTCAGATTTCAGATGTCAGATTTACGCGAGACCCGGATTCGACGCTTTAGCGGGTTGATTCCTCGCGGAACGACCGCGTAAACGCTCGATTCCAAATCCGCATCACTTTTCACTTTTTACTTTTCACTTTTAACTTTTGCCCCTTCACTTCCTCCAACAATTCTTCCGCGTTCTTGCGCGCGGCTGAGGTTTCGGTGCCGAGCATTTGCATAATTTCATCCACACGTTCATTATCTTTTAACGCGTGAACCTGGGTCGTCGTGCGTTCGCCGGCAATCTCTTTGCGAATTTTGAAATGCGCGTCGCCATACGCGGCGATTTGTGGCAAGTGCGTGATGCAGATCACCTGGTGTTGCGGCGCGCGGTCGCGCTGAAGCGCGGTCGGCGTGAGCACCCACAATTTGTTGCCGACGATTCCGCCGGTGCGTCCGCCGATGCCTTGATCAATTTCGTCGAAGATGAGCGTTGGCGTATTGTCCGCGACCGCGAGCACCGATTTCATCGCGAGCATCAAGCGCGACGTTTCACCGCCCGACGCGATTTTCGCGAGTGGCTTCAACGGCTCGCCCGGATTTGGCGACACCATAAACTCGGCGCGATCGATCCCGGTCGCGTCGAACGCGACGCGGCGATCATTTTCGACGACGCCGTTCGCATCATCCGCGCGTTCGAGCGCAACGCCGAATTTCGCGCGTTCCATTCCCAGGTCTTGCAGTTGCGTTTCGATCTCGCGCCCCAAGCGTTCGCCCGCGTCGCGCCGCGCGCGCGAGAGTTCAATCGCGAGCGCGCCGAGTTCCTTGAGCAATTTCGTTTCTTGCTTGCGAAGTTCTTCGATGCGCTCTTCGCTGTGCGAAATGTTCGCGAGTTCCGCCGCCGCGTTCGCGCCGTACTTGATAATTTCCGCGATGCTGTCGCCGTACTTGCGCTTGAGCCGGAAAATCAAATCGAGCCGCTCGTCAATTTGCGTGAGCCGCGCGGGATTGTGATCCACATTGTCGCGATAATCGCGAAGCGAACGCGCGAGATCGTCCGCTTGCGCGCCGATGCCTTCGGCTTGCTCGCGCAAATTTTTCACCGCCGCGTCGTACCGCTCCAAACCGCTCAACGCTTGCAGGGCTTCGTTGAACAAATCAATTGCGCCTTTGTCATCTTCGCCTTCGCCGTACAGCGCGCGATACGCGTGATCCGCGAGGTTTGCGCGCAGTTCCGCGTTGCCGAGCAATTCGCGTTCCTGCTTGAGCGACTCTTCTTCGCCGATTTTCAGATCGGCTTCGGAAATTTCTTCAACGACGTACGTCAACCGATCCACGCGCCGCGCGATTTCGCGTTCGTCCAGCATCAACGATTTCAATTCGCTCCGCGTCGCGCGGAGCGCTTTCACTTTATCCGCAACGCGCGCGCGCTGATCCCAGAGATTGCCATAGCGATCCAGAAAATCAATATGCTCGCGCACGCGCAACAGCGAGAGATGCTCGCTCTGTCCGTGAATGTCAATCAAATGTTCGCCGATGCGTTGCAGAACGTTGAGCGTTACCGCGCGCCCGTTGATGCGACAAACGTTGCGACCCTCGCGACTAATCTCGCGCGTGATGATCACGGAATCGTCCGCGTGCTCGATCCCGATCTCATCGAGAATCTGCACGACCGTATCGCGCACGGTCGCATCGAGCGCGAACGCGCCTTCGACGCGCGTCTTGTCCGCGCCGGCGCGCACAAACTCGCTCTGCGCGCGTCCGCCGAGCAATGTGCCGAGCGCGTCAATGATGATGGATTTGCCCGCGCCGGTTTCGCCGGTCATTACGTTGAACCCGCGATGAAATTGCAAACGCAGATGATCAATAATTGCAAAGTTAGTGATATCTATTTCGGTGAGCATTACGACTCCAGGTGCAATAGTGCAATAGTTCGATAGTGCGTTCGTTGCTAATTCAACTATCGCACTATTGCACTATCAAACTAGCGCACTATCTCAATCGCGCGTAAACGGTGCTGACCGCGAGCGCCAGATAAATCCAAAACCCCAGGTTCAAAAGATTCGCGAACGCGGCAATTGGAAATGCGAGGAGCGCGCCGAGTCCGCCCAAGCGTTGCGCGGAAGAAAATAAAAATGTGATCGCTGTGCCCGCGCCCGCGCCGATGAACCCGCCGACGATCACACTCGCGCACGCGATCAACCAGATGTACCGCCCGCGCCGTTTTTGAATCGCCGCGCGAATAATTTCCGCGATGACGCCGCCCGCGAACGGTCCGTAAAAAATCATCAGCAACCAAATCGAACTGATCACCCCGGCAATCGCGCCGCCGATAATCGCGACGATGATGCCGACAATCGCGGCGAGAAAATGATCGGTCGGTTCGGCGGTGTAAAAACCGGCTTGCTGAACATTGAGACATTGCTTGCACCGATACCCGACCGGCGTGCGCTGAACGCATTTGATACAGACCGGGCGTTCACATTTGTTGCATCGCAACAGCGTTTCGGTTTGCGGATGATTGACACAAAAAGTTTGCGCGGCTGACATTCGATTTCCTTGGGAGCGTTTTGAAATTCGTGGCGCGGCTTTTCCAAGCCGCCAATGCGGGCTGGAAAGCCCGCGCCACAATTTAAGAACAAATTTTCGAGCGCTATTTTATCACGAGTTGGGCAAGATGTCATCTTGCTATACAAAAATCATCACGACCCAACCCGCGATGCAAAAGTACGGACCATACGCAATCGCCGCGCCAAGATCAATTTTCCGCGTGCGCGCGAATTGCAGGACGACCGCGCCAATCGCCGCGAGTCCGCCGAGAATGATCGCGAGTCCGAGCGCGTAAAGCGATCCCGGAAAACCGGTTACGAGTCCCATAAACGCCGCGAGTTTCACATCGCCCGCGCCGAATGGCACCGCGAGTTTGTGTTTACGCCAGCGCGAATAGATCGGCGCGAGCAGGTAAATCAAAAATACGAGCGCGAATGAAAGCGCACCTCCGAGCAGAGCCAATTGCCAACCGTGCCGCGCGAACGGACTGAGCGCGAGTGCGAGTGCAATCGCCGGTAAAATGACAACGTTAAGAATCAAACGATGTTCGTAATCCACGATCAGCACATGCAAAAAAATCGCGGTGTAAACGAGCGCGAGCGCGAGTTGGATCGTCCAACCGAATCGCGTCCACGCAATCGCGAACAAGATCGCGCTCGCGAACCAGGTCAACGGCGCGCGAAAGGGGATGCGCCAAATCGGTGCGCGCGTGGGCAAAATCTCCGCCGCGCGATCAATGCCGATGCCGACGCTCAAACCGAGCAACGCGAATAAAATGATTTCCATTTTGACAAATTCCTTTTCGCGAATATGATAACCACATTCTACTTTTGGATTCGACGCTTTAGCGGGTTGCTGATCGGAAAAACAACCGCGTAAACGCTCGACTCCAAAATCGCAATCCAGTTATGCTAAAGCAAAAAATTTCCAGTCCGTTTCTGCCGCTCGACCGTTTGAGTTTGTTGACGAGTCTCGTGCTTGTCGGACTCACGCTGTCGCTGATTCTCGATCTGCCGTCGTATCGGTTCGATTTTGTCGCGCTTGGATCGGAAGCCGGGATCACCGTGTCGGGCACCTGGTTGATCGCGTTACTGCTTGCCGCACTCACCGCCGCGGGTGTCAACGGGATTGCGCGCGCGCATCCGCACATTCATCTCGGCGAAACGCGCTACTTGTTTATCTTGTGGATTTTGCCCGCGCTCGTCGTGATCGCGGCGACGATCATTCTCGCGGCGACGAATGTGCGCGTGAACGGCGGATTTGCATTGATCGCGATCGCGCTGACCGGCGCGTTTTTGATCGCGGTCATTCTCGGCGAGTACGTAACGATTGATTTGAATGATCGTTGGTACAACGTCGCGCGCCTGGGGCTGAATCTCGCGGTGTATCTCGCCGCGCTCGTTTTTTTTGCGACAATCTATAGTTGGAAAATTCGCTCGTTCTATTCCGCGACCGCGATTGGCGTCGTTGCCGGGATGCTCGCGCTCGAATTATTGCGCGGCAGTGAATCCGATTTTGGGCGCACCTGGTTGTTCGGCGCGGTCGTCGGCTTGTCGTTCGGCGAAATCGTGTGGGCGTTGAATTATTGGAACCTGCCCGCGTTTATGGGCGGCGCATTGCTGTTGATTTTTTTCTACGCGATCACCGGCATCTTGCAACAGTATTTGTGGAATCGGCTCAACCGCATTGTCTTTTTTGAATTTGGAATGATTACACTTGGCGCGCTCGTGCTTCTCTTCTGGCTGAGACCTGGTTAGGAAAAAGTAAATGGTAATCGGTTATTACCATTTACCATTTACCAATTACTGATTACTGCTCCCCCAATCACCATCACCCCGCCAACGATTTGCCACCCCTCCATCCGTTCACCCAAAATCACAAATGCGATCACACTCGCGATCACCGGCTCGATGTTCGCGATCAAACTCGCATTGCTTGCCGGGACGCGCAATAATCCCGCGTTGTAAAACGCGAGCGAACCGAGCGTCGGTCCGAGCGCGAGCGCGAGAATCGGAATCCACACGCGCGGTGCCTGCGCGAGCGGCGCGAACTCGTTCCAGTTTTGAAGCGGCGCGAGAAATAATGCGCCGATGAAAAGCGCGAACGTCAACGCCGTCCACGATGAAAAACGCGCAAGCGCGAATTTGCTGAACACGGTGTACAGCGCGTACGTGATTCCCGCGCCCAAGCCGAGCGCGATGCCGATGCCGTTCAACTGCAACGCGCTGGGATCGTACGCGCGCGCGACGAGCGCGCATCCAACGAACGCGAGCACGAGCGCGATCAGTTTGCGCGCGCCAAGCGATTCGCGCCACACGCGCCACGCGATCAACGTAACGAACGCGGGCGCGGTGTAGAGCAAAACCGCCGCAGTCGTTACGCTCGTTTGAATCACCGCGTTGACGTAGGTGAAATAAAACGCGGCGACGCCGACAAATCCGTACGCGATAAAAAACGGAATCGCGTCGCGCGAAATTTTCAGCAGGTCGCGGCGCGTGATCGCGAGTGCAATGAATAAAATCGCGAACGAAACCGTCGCGCGCAAAAACGCAATCGCGATGCCCGATAATCCAAACGCATCATGCAACGTGCGAAAGAGCAAACCGAGCGTGCCCCACAAAATCGCGGCGAGGATGACAAAAAGATAACCGCGCGATTGTGGTGCGGGCTTTCCAGCCCGCTCGACTGCGGGCTGGAAAGCCCGCACCACGAAAGCCCGCACCACGCTTTTCAAATGATCAATCCAATCGCGAACAAGATCGCGTACACCAATGTCAACTGTGCGGTGCCCGCGAGCGCGTGATTGAGCGCACTGCCTTGCTGATTCAACACGACGCGCGTCACACGCATCGCGAGCGGCAGGGAAAACCAGGTCAGCATCAGCGCGAGCGATCCCATCGCGAGCGGCACGAGATACGCGCCGGCGATCAACAGCGCGTACTCGATGCGCGCCACGCGCGCGCCGAAACGCACGGCAATCGTTTTTTTGCCAACCGCGCGATCTGATTCCACATCGCGAATGTTGTTCACGTCGAGAATCGCGGCGATGAGCAAGCCCATCGGGATCGCCGCCCACGCGACCGGCGCGTTCCACGCGTGCGTTTGCAAATAGTACGTGCCGCTCACCGCGACGAGTCCGAAAAATAAAAACGCGAACAGATCGCCGAGACCCAGGTACGCGAGCGGAAATGGTCCGGCGGTGTAACCGAGCGCGAACAAAATCGCGAGCGCGCCGATGATGAGAATTGGCGCGCCGCCGACCGCGACGAGATACAAACCCAGGAGCGCGGACATGCCGAACACGATGACGAGTGCGCCATACATTTCGCGCGGCGTGAGCCAGCCCATTTGTGTTACGCGCGGCGGACCCAAGCGCCCGCGCGCGTCCGCGCCTTTGTGAAAATCAAACACGTCGTTCGCGAGGTTCGCGCCGATTTGAAGCAAGAGCGCGGCAAGCAGAGTCGCGAGCGCGGGCAAAAATTGAAACGCGCCATCGCCGATTGCCGCCGCGATGCCGACAATCACCGGTGCAATCGCCGCAGGTAATGTGCGCGGGCGCGTCGCCAGCATCCAAACTTGCAATGGGGTGGGACGTTGCATAGACACGACGAATCCTGGTAGAGACGTTGCATGCAACGTCTCTACGGTGGCGGCGCGAGTTCGATGATTTTCGCGACCGTGTTCTTGTTCCACTGATCCTGGTTTGCGGACGCGACCTTGATGAGGTAATAGCGCGCGCTCGCCCACTCGCCCGCGTGCGTGAATGAAAAAATTCCGGTGATGCCCTTGAAATCTTTCGTCGCGCGAATCGCTTGCGTGACCGCTGGGCGCGCGAGTTTGTTTTCTTGCGCGACGCGCGTGATCGCGGCGAGCGCGATGGCGGTTGCGTCGTACGCTTGCGCGGTGAACAGCGGCGCATCTTTGCCCAATTCGGATTTCAAATCTTTCGCGAATGATGCGGTCTCGCTTGCGTTCACCGGCGCGACGAGCGAAACGAAATACGCACCGACCGCCGCATCGCCAGCGAAACGCGGAAACTCGACATCACCCAATCCGTCGGGACCGACGAAATGCGCTTTGATATTTTTCGCGCGCAGTTGTTTTAGGAATGTCCCGCCTTGAATAAAAATTCCGCCGAAATAGATCGCGTCGGGATTCGCGTTTTTGATCGCGGCGACCGTCGCGTCGAAATTATTTTGTTCCGCCGCGCTTTCCTCACCCGCGATGATCGCGCCCAATTTTTTCGCGGCATCGCGAAACGCGTCCGCCGAATTTTTTCCGTACGCCGTCGTGTCGTTCACAACGTAGACGCTTTTCGCACCGAGTTCTTTCACGACGAACGTCGCCGCGGCGACGCCTTGCTGATCGTCGCGCCCGATCACGCGATTGACGACGCCCGCGCCGCGTTGCGTCAATTTCGGATCCGATGCCGCCGGCGAAATCAGCGCGAGGTTCGCGTCGTTGTAAATGGTCGTCGCCGAAATCGCGACGGATGAATTAAGCGGACCGATCACCGCAAAAATTTCCGCGTCGCTCACAATTTTCTTTGCAACGTTCGCGCCTTCGGCTGGCTGTGCCTTGTCATCGAACGAAACCAGGTCAACGCCGTAGCCCATTTCGATCAGCGGCTTGCTCAATTGTTTGATCGCGAACTGCGCGCCGATCTTGACGCTTTCGCCGAGCGCGGCTTGCTCGCCGGAAAGCGGCACGGCAACCGCGATTTTGATGGCGCCTTTCGGCGGACGCGTCGGCGCGGGCGATGCAGTTGGTTGCGCTTTCGTCGCCGCGAGAGTTGGTGCGCTCGTCGGCGCGGCGGTCGGCGCAGGCGCGGGCGAACACGCGGTCGCGATCAGCGCGAGGATGAAGGTGAACGTGAGTGCGATTTGTCGAATGGGCATTGTGATCCTTTCAATTTGGATTCGACGCTTTAGCGGGTTGCTCGTCAGACCAAGCACCGCGTAAACGCTTGACTCCGATCTCGGCAACGATCTAATCCAGCGCGACCTCGATGCCCGCCCCGGTTTTCAGCGCGGCATCGTAAATCGCGCGCGCGATGGACGCGTCTTGCGCGGCATTGCCGACGGATTTGAAATAGGTGATTTCATCGTCGCGTTCGCGTCCTGGTTTTTTGCCCAACGCGATTTCGCCAATCTCGGCGTAAATGTTCGCTTTGTTGATCGCGCCGTTCTTGATCGCGATGATCAAATCGCCGGCTTCGGCGAGCGCGGCGACGCGCGAATCCACGGCGATTTTGCTCGCGCGTCGCAGAGTGATTTCGTCTACCTCTTGCATTGCCGGCGTGTACGCGCCAATCGCGTTGATGTGCGCGCCGGGTTTGAGATCGTTGCCATCGAACACCGGTTGCTTAGAGGTCGTCGCGGTGCAAATCACATCCGCGTCGCGCACGGCATCGCGCGGCGACGCGGCGACGCGCAAATCGGCGGAGACCTGGTCGCGCATCTCCGCGATAAATTTTTCGACTTGCCCTGGGATCGCATCGAACACAAACACGCGTTCGAGATCGCGCACGGCACAAATCGCGCGCAATTGCGTGCGCCCCTGAATGCCTGCGCCAAAAATCGCGGCGACTCGCGCGTCGCGTCGCGCGAGCAAATCGGTCGCAACGCCGGACGCCGCGCCGGTGCGAAGCGCGGTGAGATAGCCGCCTTCCAATGCCGCGAGCGGTTTGCCGGTTGGCGCGTCAATCACGACGACGAGCGCGTGAATCAGCGGCAGACCTTGCGCGGGATTGTTGTTGTGGACGGAAACGATTTTCACGGCGAGTGCATCGCTCGTTTGCAAATGCGCGGGCATAAAGAGCGTAACGCCGTTGTGCTGTTCAATCGGGATCGGCACGCGCAGAGGCACGGTTGCTTGCCCGGCAGAAAGTTGCGCGTACGCATCGCGCACAATCGCGATCGCGTCGCGCATCGAGAGCGCGCGTTGAACATCGGGGCGAGAGAGGATTCGCATTTTATTTCTCCACGGTTATTTTTTGTTCTGCTCTATTCTCGCGCGTTCTGCTTCTAGATCTTTGAGCATCTGCTCGACAGTTGCTTGCAAACTTGGCACGTCACCGAGCACGGTTTCCCAAACACGGCGGACATCAATCTCAAAGTACGCGTGCGATAATTTGTCGCGCATGCCGGCAACTTCGCGCCAGGGCACTTGTGAATAACGCGCACGTACTGCTGGGGGGACTTTTTTGGCGGCTTCCCCGATAATTTCCAAAGCCAGCATTACGGCATAGAGTTTTTCATCGTCCGCGATAAACGCATCGAAATCCGCGTCGGCAACAAAGCGCTGGGCTTTGCGCGCGTTCTCCAGAATATCGCGCAAATAATCTTCGTATGCTCGCTTGGTCATAGCGGCACAACCTCGCGGAGAATTTGCTCGCCAATCCTTGGTTTGAGACCGGATTTCTCGACGAGATCAACTTTGACGCCCAGCAAATCGGTCAAATAGTTTTCCATTTCGATAAACTTGAGGAGCGAGAGATTAGGATCGCGAAACTCGACCAATACATCCAGGTCGCTTTGTTTACGTTGCGCTCCGCGAATGTATGATCCGAACAATCCAAGAGATTTAACTTTATAGCGCGTTTGCATTTCAGGTAGATGCGATCGCAAAATTCGTTTTGCGCGCGTTAATTGGGGATTGCTTTGCTTTTTCATTTTGCCTCCCTGCCTGACAATGCGATTTTACCGGAAATCGAAAACAAAAACAAGTGCGACGCGTTTTGCATCGTATCGCACCTGTTCATTTCTGGCTATAATTGTGTGCCTTATTCAAATTGGGCAAGCACTTTATCGAGATAATCGAATGCCGCCCCACGTTGAAGATTCGCGTGCGCGAATTGATTGCGATAGTTTCGCAAACAACCGTAACAACTATCTTCTGCGCGACAGCCACATTTACCACTGACGCGTTCTTGCGCCGCCTTCAAACATTCTTTCAGCATCGTCTTGTCTTCTAATCGCGCGACCAATCCTGCGCCGCCCGGCCTTGATCACGCGCGTATGCAACCGTCGCACTCAAATCAGTGGCTGGAACATCGAGCGTCTCTGCCGCGCCCTCGACGAGCGCATACGCGAGCGCAAACGCAAGCCAAGTTGGATCGCTGGATATTTCGGGGCGCAGGTGAAATTGAAGACGCAAAACATCGGTGAGTAATTCGTGTCCCAACATTGTTTGATGCAGAGAATCTGGACGCGCTGAACAAGGTTTTCCATACGGATTGGTGTGTCCTTTTTCAGGTTGCTTGCGATTTTGGAATCCCGCGCCGCATTTATCGCAAACGTAGAATCCACCACCGTGCCGTCCTTCGCACACGACGACCATATAGCCAGGTGAAACGCGTGTCGCACTGATGACTGGGTTGATTAGCGCATCAATTTTTTCTTCGTTGTCTTTGAATCCTCCAAAATATGGACGTGTGGTGAATACACGGACAGGTCGCCCCGTGGGCTCTTTTGGAATTTCGCGTTTCGTCACGAACCCAAAGCGCGGTTCGATGTAATTGAATACACGTTCCTCGCCACAACATCCTACAAACTGGGACTTGCCGTCTGTGTACGGTCGGCGTTCAAAATATGCGCCGTGTTTCGGGCATCGCGCATACTGCCAACGTTCCCATTCTTTTCCGACAACCTGCTTTAGTCCATACGATTTCCAAACCTTTTTGTTCGCGATCAATTCGCTGGATGGCGCAAACTCGGAAATTGCGATCGTAAGATCACGTTGAAGTGTTACTGCGCTGGATTCGAAATTGGCTGTCCGATGCGTGTCCAATTCCACAGTGTCCACCGGGAAACCGTACTTGGGAATGATCGCCTTGCGCGAAAGAAATGAAAGCGTATCCTCGCCGGCGATGGTGGCAAGTCGGTTTTGCGCCCACTTTGCAGTACTAAAATCATCCTTCACTTTTGCTTCATCTTTCAGTCGTGCGACGTTTTGATGGTCGCTGGATACTTCACTTTCCGCTTCCGCGAAACGGCTTGCCGCGCCGGTGATATTCTCGATCCACGTACCGTCATTCAAGCCAATTTCGTCCGTGATTGTGTCTGGCACGATGTTTCGTAAAGATTCTTCGAGCGCGCGGCGATGCTGGCGCAAAAATTCTTTCAGGTCTGCAATGCCGGATGGATTGGCAACATCACGGAAAAGTTTCGTAACGTTGCCGAATCGGTCGTTACCGGCGCGGAAGAACGCGGAGAACGCGACAGCGGCGATGTGGCGCGTGATAAT
>JACRPR010000139.1 GCA_016223105.1 Chloroflexota bacterium
CCCCGGCAATGGCGTGGGGAATGACAATTTCTCCGTGCGGTGGACTGGGCAAATGTGGTTTACCAACGATGCGCTGTACCGGTTTACGACTCGCACCGATGATGGTGTGCGTTTGTGGGTGGATAGTCACCATCTGGTCAATGAATGGCGCGACATGGGCACAACCGAATTTGCGAGCGATATTGTGCTCAATATGGGATTGCACACCGTTCGAATGGAATACTATGAAAACGGCGGCGGCGCAGTCGCGCAATTGACCTGGCAAATCCGCGAAACCCAAACGGACACGGACGACGGTCGTACTATCGGCTACGATCAAAACCTGGCGGCACCGTCAACCCGGCGAACGATCGCGATGATTATTACTTTGAAGGTTCATCTGGACAGGCGATCATTTTGCGTATGGACAAACGCGAGAGCAATCTCGATTCGTTCGTCGAACTGTACAACCCGGACGGCAGTTTGCTCGGACGCGATGACGATAGCGGCGGCAATCTCAACTCGCGCCTCGCGATCACTCTGCGCCAAAACGGTCGGCACAAGATCATCGCGAAAGGATATAACACTTCGACCGGCGGTTATCGTGTGGGGCTCGCGCGCGAAGCCGTCAACGACGCGGACGATAATCGCTGGATCGCGTTCGGACAAACTCTGCAAGGCGCGATCAGTCCGGCGAACGATCGCGACAATTACTTTTTTGCCGGCACCGCCGGGCGCGTGGCAAGCATTCGGATGAGTCAGATTGACGCGGGGCTGGATAGTTTCATCGAATTGTACGATCCCGCCGGCGCAAAAATCGGTGAGAACGACGACGGCGGCGGCGGCACCAATTCCTGGCTCGTCAAAACCCTGCCCAGCACCGGCACCTATCGGATTCTCGCGCGCAGTTACAATCTCGCTTCATCCGGGCGCTATAATTTGCAACTCGCCATGGCGGCGAGCAATAATCTCGCGCGCGGCAAACCGGCGTACGCCACCTCGACCGAGTTTAACGGCGTCGAGCCGTACAAAGCGTTCGACGGCAACCTCAGCACGCGCTGGTCGTCGCGCTTTGCGGATCCACAAATGATCTACGTTGACCTGGGATCGAACCAAACCTTCAACCAGGTCGTCCTGCGTTGGGAAGCGGCGTATGCGCGGCGATTTGGTATTTACTATTGGAACGGCAGTCAGTGGCGCAATGTGTGGTGGACGGATAACGGCGACGGTGGGAATGACACGATCACCTTCACGCCGGTTTCCGCGCGTTACGTCGCGATGTACGGCGTTCAACGCTCAACCGCGTACGGCTACTTCTCAATAATCAGGACATCGTGCACTGTCGCGTACTCAGGACATCGTGCACACATTAACAGCCACATATAGTCAGGACATCGTGCACATTTCGTCCATACTTCTTCCTAACAGGAGGAAGCCATGGACACACCATCTACCGAACAAGATTTACGCCGTGAGGCAATCCGGCGTCGTTTAACTGGGGAGCCTCGTTGCGACATCTGTCGCGATTTGAACCATAGCCCGCGTTGGTTTAGCAAATGGTGGGCAGTCTATCAACAGAATCCCAGGACTGACTTTTCTGATCGTTCCCGTGTGCCGCTCACTGCACCTTCCAAAATTCCCGAGTCCGTTGTGCAAGCCATTGTGTCCATTCGGAAAACGCTCGAAGCGGCGGCGACACCCGCGACGCGCTATGGACTGATTGGTCCGCGTGCGATTCAAGGTCAACTCGAAGACCTGGACATTGACCCGCCGAGTATCGCGACGATTCAACGTATCTTGCAAGCTCAGGGGCTCACGCATCCCATTGGCGCCGGGAATGATTCGGCGTACTATCCCTGGCTTGAGGCGTGGGTCGTCAATGCGCTTCATGCGACGGACATCATCACGCGGCACATTCGTGGCGGCGAAGAGATCCAGAACTTTCACACGATTGATCATTACAGTCACGCCGCGTATCTGAGTCAGCACACCGACAAAACCAGTGCGACCACCAACGCGCATCTTGTAGCAACGTGGAGCAAGTTAGGGCTCCCGCAGATCCAACAATTCGACAATGAAGGTGCATTTTGTGGCGGGCACACCCACCTGCGCGTGATTGGACAGGTCGTTCGTTTGTGTTTGTTCTGCGGGATTGAACCGGTGTTCACGCCGTTCTATGAAGCGAAGCGCAACTATCAGATCGAGTCCTTCCATAGTCTTTGGGACGCCGCGTTCTGGTCCCGTCAAGAGTTTCGCAATTGTGTGCATGTGCAAACCGAGATTCCACTCTTCGAACGATGGTATCACTCGGTCTATCGACCACCCGCGTTGCAGGGCAAGACTCCAAATCAAATGCGCCGCGGGGTACCGATTGTGTGTCTGAAGCCAACCTTATGGCGGTCAATTCCGGCAGGACGTTTACCGATCACCGCCGGCTGGATTCACTTCATGCGCAAGGTGGAGACTACTGGCGAGATCGAGTTGTTAAACGAAACCTGGTTAGTGGGTCAGAAGTGGATCGGCGAGTACATCCGTGCCACCATTGATACCGCCGAACAACGTCTGACCATTTGGCATAAGCCAGATGCCGAGAGGGATTGGCAACTACTCAAGACACGCCAATTCCGATTGAAGGAAGTGGTGCAACCGTTGCTCCCAGCATTTAGGCGCAACCGTGCACGATGTCGTGAGTACTTGCCCGGTTAGAAATTTAAGGAAAGACCGTGCACGGTGTCCTGATTATTGACAGCTACTCGTTGTACGAATTCGAAGTGTACAACACCGCGAACACGGTCATCCCCATCGTGCCGCCCGATCCCGACGGCAAAGACCCGGATCAAAATCTGGATCCGCTCATCCCATTGCCGCCAAATGATCCCGGCAAAGAAACGATCCTGGTGGGCGAAGCGGATACCGGGCAAGAGAATGAGCCGACACCGGGAACCGCGCCCGGTGATCCCAGCACTGCCATCAATACCGGCTTGCCCACCGCGCACATTCTCTATCCCTTGGTAGATGTGGTCGCGGGCGGCTCCGAAGTGATCGTGCTGTTTCAAGGCGTCGCGTCCGATAACGATGAAGACGGACAATCCATCGTCGCGTACGAATGGCGTTCGGATCGTGACGGATTGTTGAGCAATCAAGCGACGTTCACGCGCGCGCTGAGTTCGCTCACCCTGGGTCGGCACGTCATCACCTTCCGCGCCCAAGACAATGAAGGCAATTGGTCCGAGTGGGCGCAAATCGTTGTGCAGATCAACGCGCCGAATCTGAATTTGCCGGTGATCACTAAATAAATCACTCGTTGCCGGGACAATTCAGGATCGTCGAATTGTCCCGGCAATTTGCATTGTCAATCTAATTCCGCTTGGCTGGTATACTAACCGCATATGAAAATTTGTAGAACCGTTGACGCACGAGTTCGATTATGGTAGAAGAGTCCCACCAGGACACGAGGGAGACTCACCCATGACGACACAAATTCGCGAACTAAACCTTTCGCCGGAAACCATTGCTGATTTGGAGATGCAGTACAAAGCGACCCGTGATCGCCGCGTCGCGGAACGCATTCTGTGCGTTATCTTGAAAGCCCAGCATCGTTCGCATCAAGAGATTGCCGATATTCTGTTGCTCACGACGAACACGGTCAGTGCTTGGCTCCAGTGCTATCACACCGAAGGACTGGAGACCCTGTGCCAGATGGACGCGGGGGGCAGTGCTCCGCAATTGACCGCGGCACAGTTGAGCGAACTTGCAACCGAATTGGATCAACGCCTCTTCAATACCGCCGCTGAAGTTGCCGACTGGGTCTTCAAACGGTTTGGCGTGACCTATTCCGAACGCGGCATGCAAGCATTGCTGAACCGCTTAGAGTTCACCTTTCAAAAAACGCGCGTGGTCCCTTCGCAAGCGAATGTGCCAGCGCAGGAGGATTTTTTAAAAGCAATACGCCGCACTGAAAGATCAGTTGAAACCCACCGACCGGTACTATTTCACCGACGCCGTTCATGAAGTTCACAATGTGCTAACCGGTTATGGGTGGGCGCGGCGCGGTCAACGGCGGAGTGTAGTCAGCAACAGTGGGCGTCAGCGGTTTAATATTTTGGGTGCGTATAGTCCGCAAGACGCCGAATACCTCGATTTGGAAACGACCGAAAATATCAACGCGGAATCCGTGTTGCAATTGGTGCGGAAGCTGGAAACACTCCACCCAGAGGCAGAACGGATCGTCCTGATTGCAGACAACGCACGCTACAACCATGCCCGCCTCGTGCGCGAATATCTTCGCGGCTCGCGCGTGGAGATGGTGTATCTGCCGGCGTATGCGCCGAACCTAAACTTGATTGAGCGGCTTTGGAAGTTCATGAAAAAGCACATCAAGCGCAATCGGTTTTACGCCACCTTTGAACAGTTCGTGACCGCGATTCAAAGTTTCTTTGCCAGCCTTTCAG